>JAAUOQ010000139.1 GCA_012034795.1 Leptolyngbyaceae cyanobacterium CRU_2_3 | reverse complement strand
CTGGTGCCAATGTTGATCGAGAAACTCCAGAGCACAATCTAGGCGGCTAGCAGCTAGCTCTACGCGAACAGCATTGATGCCATATTGCCAGCGAACCGTTGGACGATGAGTTGGCTGATGGGTGAGGGATTAACCATTTTGCCTTCGCCCGCCCGGAAATCATAGTAGATAAACCGCGTTGCAATGCCGATACTCTCGTCTAGCCAATCCTCCAACGCCCAAACTTCAGAGTTTAACTGCCGATTCTCCAGTGACAGGCTCGGTTCAGGACAATAGCGATCGAGAAAATGGAAAATACAAGTCGAGTCAGCCACTACGGTAGGCTGATTATCCTGTTCTGGCAGCAACACTGGCAGCGTCGTTAGGCCAGTCATGGGTTTAACTTTGAGGGTGTGCAAACCTGGGGTGAGATTCTGCACTCGGTAAGGCACTTGCTTATAGCCCAGTGCTAGTCGCGCTTTCCGACAGTAGTGAGAGGTACTAAATTGCAACAGCAACATAAGCTAAAATCTGACCAAGCAGGGCTAAACCCATCTCTAGAATAGATCTAACTAAACAAGCAGCCTACAGAAAATACATTACCAAGCAAAAGCCAGGTAGAACCTGAATTTTGACATGGATGAACATCTGTAGACTGCTGCTAGGACTGAGATTTAACAGGTGAATTATCAACAGAGGCTAACACTGCTCGTTTTTGAGCTACAAGCTCCACGCACCTTACAATTAAGGAGAGGTTGTAGGAGATGCAGAAGGAGACATGGACTCGCCCGGAGACATAGCATCGCCCGGAGACATAGCAGGAGACTCTCCGCCGGCAGGGGCTTCAGCACCACCGCCACAAGCTGCTAACGTTGCAGTCAGACCCAAAATCACAAGTAAACCAATTGCCTTCTTATTCATACTCTTCCCTTTAGTAAACTGTAATCAATTGACACATCCTGTGAGGAGCTAACCACCGAACAGGTGGGCAAATCTCGCGCTCAAACGAGCTGGAAGATGGAAGAGAACTCTCAGAGACCAACTACCAAGCTGGCGAAAAATTCACCCGGACTCCAGCCTAGCATTCGAGAGAGTGAAGCGCTTCTAATGGAGCACTTTGCCGAATCACTTAAAAATTTATAGCAGATTTAGAGGGCTTTGGTGCATTACTAGGCAAATCTACGCAAAAAGGAAGAGAAGCAAAGGCAAACCAGTAAGCATGAGCCATCCAGAAAGCGCTTTTACGATAGCGGTTTCTGTTAGATGCAGTACCCAAGAGCAGGGCATGGCAACACCACGCCCCTGCTCTTGGGGTCTTCTTACCTCATTCAGTCGGGAACTGCTATATCGCCCGTCCCCATGAGTCTGCTAGCCAACCCGAACGGGCAGGTTTTGTTGAATCGTTTCCCGATATTGGCTCTTGGGCTTAACGCCTTTCATTTCCGTCACGAGGGCCTGGTTGCGGAAAAACTGTACCGTAGGCGTTCCAACTACACCTGCCGACTCGGCAATGTCTGGGTCTTGCTCAATATCGATCTCAACATAGTGCAGTTGCTCTGGGAACTCATCAACAATTTTGCTCAGAATGGGTTTGAGCGTATGGCAAGGGCCACAAGTTGGCGCTGAGTATTTCACCATGATCAGCGATCGCTGTCATGGTAGAGCTTGCGGAGCGCATAGCCCCCTTGGTGGCGGGTTTGGGTAGGATCAAAGTCAGCAACTAGTTCCTCGTCTGTCTTAGGGGTTGCTTCAGATTGGTTAGGCTTCTCTACTGATTCCTCGGCTTGGTGGAATTCTTGTGCCAGTCCATTCACTGCCAGATAACGTTCTGCCAGCATGGCCGCCATACAGCCGGTTCCCGCAGCAGTAATGCCTTGGCGGAACTCGTGGTCTTGCACATCGCCTGCGGCATAGATGCCTTCAACATTGGTTTCAACGTGATTTTTGGGAACGATGTAGCCCACATCGTCTAAATCAATTTGCCCTTGAAACAGTTGTGTATTGGGAGTGTGACCGATCGCATAGAACAAACCCTTAGCAGGAATTTCGCTCTCTTCGCCAGTCTGGGTATTCCGCACGTAAACACCCTTCATCCAACCTTCGCCCCCGTGAACATCGATCGCTTCGGTGTTCCAGTGAACCGTGATGCGGGGATTGCTGAGCACTCGATCTTGCATCGCTTTGCTAGCGCGCATCTGGCCACTACGCACGAGGAGATGAACCTTGTCTCCATACTTCGTCAAGTACATGGCTTCTTCAGCCGCCGAATCACCCCCGCCAATCACGACGATTTCGGCTTTACGAAACACGGGCGTTGCCCCATCACAAATGGCACAGGCAGAAATGCCTCGGCTCCAGAACAATGACTCACTGGGTAAACCCATGCGTCTGGCAGTTGCCCCTGTAGCAATAACAACGCTATGGGCCCGCACTTCCCGGTCTTCCGACCGAATCACAAACGGGCGTTGGCTAAAATCAACAAAGGTGACATCTTCGGTCAATAATTCTGCGCCCCAACGCACCGCTTGAGCTTTCATCCGATCCATCAATTCAGGGCCCATAATGCCATCCGGAAAGCCTGGGAAGTTCTCGACTTCTGTGGTCGTCATCAACTGCCCACCCGGCAAGCCTCCAGCTTGATATCCCTCAAACACTAAAGGTTTTAGGTTTGCTCGTCCAGCATAAATAGCAGCCGTGTAGCCTGCTGGGCCTGAGCCAATAATGACTAGATTTTCTACCGTTGGGTGTGTCATAGCTCTATATAAACTCATAACGACTACGTTTAGTATAGCAAACCTAGAAGAAAAATCAAGCAAAAAGATTCCGCTAGCTAATTTCACCGATTAATTTGTCTGGCTCAGCCCTTGCAAAGCAAATCTTGTTAGCTGAACCGATCGCTCCTAGCATTTTACCGATCGCCTCCGTTGTTCTAGATCTGCCTATGCCATTGGCTGCTCGTGGCTGAGTCTAGAGGAGAACACACACGATCCAATGTTGAAGGTTGTGTCATGTCAATCACAGCCAATGTCTCTATCTTGGCAGAAGTTAATCAATGGTAGATGCTGTGATTAACGCCTGGGGACAAATTGATGTTCTGATTCATGCCGCAGGAATTGCTTACGAAGGAACTATTTTAGATACCACTGAAGCACAGTGGGATGAGACAATTAATATTAACCTCAAGGGAACTTATCTGGTAAATCAGTGTGTTCTCAAACATATGGTTGAACGCCAGCAAGGTTCGATTGTCAACGTAGCCTCAGATGCAGGACTCACCGGAGGGCGAAATCTGGCAGCATACTGTGCTTCTAAAGGTGGAGTTGTGCTTTTAACAAAAGCAATGGCGCTCGATCATGCCCCGCAAGGGGTGCGGATTAACGCGCTTTGCCCTGGTCCTGTAGAAACTCCCATGACTGAAGGGATGTCAGACGAAGAAATGGCGCATTGGAAGGCAATGCTCCCAATTCAACGCTTTGCCTCTGCCACAGAAGTTGCAGAAGCTACCTATTTTTTGGCTCATGCCGAGTACGCAACCGGAAGTTGTCTGTCAATTGATGACGGCAATACGGCTGGTGGTTCAATTTAGAACTCGAAGCGTCACACTTTTTGCTCAAACGATGGAGCTTAGAGTGCGATAGATTGCTCCTCCCTCACCTTTACTTCCGAAAATGGCTAGCGATCGCCCGCCGTGCTTCCTATGCTATAGAGGCAGGTTTCGATCGGCTCCCACAATGCAAACGCTTGATCCAGTGGTGTGTTACCGGGTATTTCAAACTAAAGATGTCCGTTTTGATGGACAGGTGTTTATTGCCGTTAGCAGCACCAGAATTTATTGCCGTCCCATTTGTCCGGCAAATACCCCCAAGCCCGAAAACTGCACCTTTTATCCCAGTGCAGCGGCGGCCCAAAGTGCTGGGTTTCGTCCTTGCTTGCGTTGCCGCCCAGAACTATCGCCCCGGCTATCCAGCTATGTGGGCACTGCCTCCACGGTATCGCGAGCGCTGCGGCTGATTGCCGCAGGGACCTTAGACGAAGGAACCGTTGGCGCATTGGCAACTCGGTTGGGGATGAGCGATCGCCATCTGCGTCAGCTTTTCCGGCAGCATTTGGGGACATCCCCGATCGCCATTGCCCAAACCAGGCGGATTCAGTTTGCCAAACAACTGATCGACGAAACTCAGCTACCCATGACTGATGTGGCAATTGCGGCTGGGTTTGGCAGCATTCGTCGGTTTAATGACGCCATTGCCAAAATTTATGGGCGATCGCCCTCTGAACTAAGACGACAAACTTCAGCAACCACCGAAACTATTCCCAGCATTACCCTGAAGCTGCCCTTTAGCCCGCCCTACAACTGGACAGCCCTGATGCAATTTCTCATGCCTAGAGCTACGCCAGGGCTAGAAGTGGCAAGTTTAGAGCGCTATCAACGGGCGATCGGGTTGGATGGATTGCACGGCTGGATTGAAGTTCGGCCGGTGGCGGGGCAGAATTATTTGCTGGCTCAGATCCACTTTCCCAAGGTGGCGCGACTGTCCCACATTGTAGAACGACTCAGCAACATGTTCGATCTCAGTTCTAATATTGCCGAAATCTCTGCTCACTTTCAGACAGACCCTATTTTGTCACCTGTCGTGGCTCTCCAACCTGGCTTAAGGATTCCAGGCGTTTGGGATGCCTTTGAGATGGCAGTACGGGCCATTTTGGGACAACAAGTGAGTGTGGCGGCCGCCACTACCTTAGCAGGTCGTTTGGTCACCACCTATGGCGAACCCTTGCAGCTTGCCCAACCAGATGCCCATCTGCGCTTTGTGTTTCCGCGTCCAGAAGTCTTGGTAGAAGCATTGGCAGAAGCCGATTTGACACCCCTGGGTATCACAAAACCTAGAGCTAAGGCGATCGCATCTCTGGCTGCGGTTGCTGCCCAAAATCCTCAGTTCTTTTCCCAGTTCCACAGTCTCGAAGATGCGGTGCAAAAGCTCTGCCAACTGCCTGGCATTGGCGAATGGACAGCCCAATACATTGCCATGCGAGCCTTGCGCGAACCAGATGCCTTCCCAACGGGCGATCTGGGGCTGCTGCGATCGATGGCGGCGATCGGCTATCCTGTCACCAAAGCGCAACTGGCAGAGCACTCTCAAGCCTGGCGACCCTGGCGCGCCTATGCTGCTCTACATTTGTGGTCAGTCCATCCTGCCCTTTTAGCACAATCCCCTTTGCAGCCACCTCTCTCTACTGCCTGCTGTAGCAATTTTCAATTGAATGGAGTCCCGGTTATTGTTTTGACAGCCTCGCTCCGCGTAGGCTTTCAAAAATAACCGGGTTTTCTCCAAGCGCGAAGCGCCATAACCCTTGCTGAAACTGAAAATATCAAAACATCAAAACTGCAAACATCAAAACTGCAAACATGATGACCGAACTTTTCCTAGACACCTTCGATTCTGAACTTGGCAAAATTCTTTTAGTTACCAACGGCAAAGCTCTGTGCGCCCTAGACTTTGTAGACTATGAATCGCGCATGACCAAACTGCTCCAAAAGCGATATGGTGAAACTTGGTTAATGACACCACCAAGTCACGATGGTTTTAGCCAAACATTGCGTCAATGCCTCCAGGCTTATCTAGCAGGCGACAACACCAGTCTGGATGAAATTCCAGTTAGCCTGGGCGGTACACCGTTTCAGCAGCAGGTTTGGCTAGGATTGCGATCGATTCCCTTTGGAAGTGTGATCACCTACAGCGAATTTGCGGGAAAACTCGGCAAACCCACGGCTTGCCGGGCAGTTGGCATGACCAATTCTCTCAATCCGGTGGCAATTGTGCTGCCTTGCCATCGCGTCATCGGTGCCAATGGACACCTCACAGGTTATGCGGGCGGGCTAGAACGCAAACGCTGGCTACTTCAGCATGAAGGGGTCGATTTAACGCCATTCAAACAGCCGCGATCGCCACACCAGTTGGAAATTTTGTCTATGAACTTGTGAATGGAGAACTGATAGATATGGGAAATTCTGGAGCATTGCAACGTCTACCCTACTTGGGATTGAATAATTTGGATCAAGACCGAGGCTAGCGATCGACTGAACCCATGATGATATCAATGCTGCCTAAAATGGCAACAAGGTCTGCCACCTTCATCCCCTTTAAGATGTGCGGCAAAATTTGTAAGTTGTTGAAATCTGCTGCCCGAATCTTAAACCGCCAGGGGAAAACATTGTCATCGCCAATGATGTAAATGCCCAGTTCACCCTTGCCGCTCTCAATCCGGACATAGTGTTCGCCCTTGGGAATCTTGAAGGTCGGCGCAATCTTTTTGCTGATGAACTGATAGTCTGAACTCTTTGCCCATTCAGATTTGGGTCCTTCAGCGATTCGCTTGGCTTCCAAGTTTTCGTAAGCGCCACCTGGTAGACCTTTGAGGGCCTGCCGCAGAATTTTGACTGACTCCCGCATTTCTCGAATCCGAACGACATAGCGAGCAAAGCAGTCGCCTGCGGTTTCCCAATGGACATCCCAATCAAAATCGTCGTAGCACTCGTAATGGTCCACCTTGCGCAGATCCCACTTTACTCCAGACGCACGTAGCATCGGACCAGACAAGCCCCAGTTGATGGCTTCTTCTCGGCCAATCGTACCGATTCCTTCAATCCGCCGCCGAAAAATTGGGTTGTTGGTAATTAGCTTCTCGTATTCATCTACCTTGGGCAAGAAGTAGTCGCAAAATCTTCGCACTTGTCAACCCAGCCGTAGGGAAGGTCAACTGCGACACCGCCCACCCGCCAATAGTTGTTGTTGACCATACGATAGCCTGTGGCAGCTTCCCACAGGTCATAGATCAGTTCTCGCTCGCGGAAGATATAGAAGAAAGGGGTTTGGGCACCTACGTCTGCCAAGAACGGGCCAAGCCATAGCAAGTGGTTGGCAATCCGGTTGAGTTCCAACATAACGACTCGGATGTAGCTGGCGCGTTTGGGCACCGGAACATCGGCTAGTTTTTCAATGGCATTTACTGTCACTGCTTCATTAAACATGCCCGCTGCATAATCCCAACGGCTGACGTAGGGAATGTACATGACTGGAGTACGGTTTTCGGCAATTTTCTCCATGCCTCGGTGCAGGTAGCCAATGACGGGTTCGCAATCTACCACATCTTCACCATCAAGGGTAACAATGAGCCGCAATACCCCATGCATTGAGGGGTGGTGAGGACCCATGTTGATGACCATCGGCTCGGTCTTGGTTTCGATCATTGACATAGATTCAGCGTTCTCCCGTTATCAAGTGTCTCTCGCAGCGCGGTCAGGCTTCACGGCTCCATTCACAAGATCGCCAAACCCTTCCCTAGAGTATCAAAAGAGTGTTGAAGTTGCGATCGCCTTCCTGTCAGCAGGTACTCTATAGGCAGGTACTCTATAGGCAGGTACTTTGAATATCTATAGTTTTGTTGCGCCTTCCTTTGATTATTATACGGAGGAAACGGTGATCGGGCGATCGCTCATGTGGCTGCTAAAGCGATAGGGTAGAAGAGTCGCACATAAATACATCCGGTGAATCCAGAGCGCATTGAGCCAAGTCCTGAGTTTACTCATATTCCTGTTCTCAGCCGCGAGTTGCTTGAGGGCTTGGCGGTGCAATCGGGAGGGCATTACCTGGATGCCACCGTGGGGGGTGGCGGACACAGTAGCTTAATTTTGGCTACCTTTCCAGATGTGCGCGTGACAGCGTTAGACCAAGACAAACAGGCGATCGCTGCTGCTACCCTGAAACTTTCAAACTACGGAGCCAGAATCCAGTGTG
The DNA here is from genome assembly GCA_012034795.1 of Leptolyngbyaceae cyanobacterium CRU_2_3. Classification (GTDB taxonomy): domain Bacteria; phylum Cyanobacteriota; class Cyanobacteriia; order Elainellales; family Elainellaceae; genus Drouetiella. The sequence goes on along the minus strand of JAAUOQ010000139.1, from coordinate 1,961 downwards.
TTCACACCAACTTTGCGGGGTTCAATCCAGGCGAACAGCAATTTGATGGCATCATTGCTGACTTAGGCGTGAGTTCTGCCCAGTTTGACATGGGCGATCGGGGCTTTAGCTTCCGCCAGACGGCTCCACTGGATATGCGAATGAACCAGCAGCAAGATTTGACCGCCGCCGAGGTGATCAATACTTGGGAGGAAGCTGAGCTTGCTCGAATTTTCTATACTTATGGCGAGGAACGCCTCTCGCGAAAACTGGCTCACCGCATTGTCGAGAAACGCCCGTTTCAGACTACGACTGAACTGGCAGAGATGATTTTTTACTCTGTGCCGCATTCCTATCGCTATGGACGCATCCATCCGGCCACTCGTATATTTCAGGCATTACGGATTGTTGTCAACCGCGAGTTAGAAGCCCTGGAAACTTTTATTCAAAAAGCACCTCAGTGGCTGAAGCTCAACGGACGCATCGGCGTGATCAGCTTTCATAGTTTGGAAGATCGGATCGTCAAACACCGCTTTAAAGAATCCGAACTGCTACAGGTGCTCACCAAAAAGCCGATTGTGCCCACTGAGGCAGAAATGCAGGCGAATGGGCGATCGCGTTCTGCCAAACTCCGCATTGCCATCCGCATTGATGAAACAGCTAAACCGGAACGAAACCGCTACAAGTCAAAGTTTAGAGATGAGCCAAATGATTAATGGCAAAAGAATTTCTGAGGGTGGTTGAATCTATCGCGTTGAATCTATCGCGTTGAATCTATCGCAAGGTTTCAGCAAAGCGATCGGTCAAAAAATCTACGAACGATCGGACACACCTGATTACATATGAATATAGTCGGATAGATGCCTAAGCGTCTTCTCATCAAAGATCGCTTCCTCCACAACTGTTTTCTCACGCATATCGCAATCCTCAATCAGTCATGAGAAAACCCAAGAGGGGTTTGGGGATTGCTAGAGATTCCGAAAATATGTGCAAACCAAAAGGAATTTGCTGATGACAACCGATGCCCTCCCAACCTACTTCGTATCCCACGGAGGCGGACCCTGGCCCTACATGAAAGAGAAGTTGGGGCATATGTATGACCAACTTGAAGCGTCATTACAGGATATACCCCGTCAATTAGGAATAGTCCCTAAAGCCGTATTAGTTATCTCGGCACATTGGGAAGAACCAGACTTGACTGTTTCGGCGAGTTCAAATCCGCCAATGATCTATGACTATGCGGGATTCCCAACCTATACATACCAGGTTAAATACAATGCGCCCGGTTCGCCAGAATTGGCACTGCGGGTGCGATCGCTACTCCAGGAGGCAGGGCATTCGGTACAGCTTGACCCTAAACGCGGCTTCGATCATGGCACCTTTACAGTGATGTATGCCATGTATCCAGCCGCACAGATTCCCGTGGTACAACTTTCGCTGAAGCGAGGCTATGACCCAACGGTGCATTTGGCAGTGGGAAGAGTTTTGGCTCCACTGCGACAAGAAGGGGTGCTGATCCTGGGCAGTGGTTTGAGCTACCATAATCTTAGAAATTTTGGATCTAGAGGGGCACAGGACTCTCGGCAGTTTGATGCTTGGCTTCAACAGACATTAGTGCGCTCTGATCCAACCCAGCGACTAGACCACCTCATCAATTGGGCTGCGGCTCCTGCGGCGCGGTTGGCGCATCCCCAAGCAGATCACTTATTGCCGTTGCTGGTTGCCGTGGGTGCAGCCCAGGATGAAACCGCAACCTGTATCTATCACGAGGAAACGTTTTGCAGGCGCGCTTGCTGTGTCCAGTTTCCGGTTCGGTCATATGGTTGCGTAGGGGCACTCGATCGTTTTTACTTTTTACTTACTTTCTACCCCATTTCAAATTTTCCCCCAATAAACCACTTTAAACCTAACCTTGAAAACAAATTCCAATCCGAATTGAAACTTCGACCCCCGAACTTGACCGAATGAAGGGCTAGGAAGGG
>JAAUOQ010000138.1 GCA_012034795.1 Leptolyngbyaceae cyanobacterium CRU_2_3 | reverse complement strand
GCCCTCACAGAGAGGGTGAGCGCTAGTGTTACAAGGTTCACATGAACTCAAATTTATTTAGGAATCAATCATCATGACCCATGAATTGCGCGTTCAAGCCGTCTCTCAAGTTACCGATCGCAAACCCTTGCCCCCCAAAGTGCCACAACGCTTGGAAGCCCTGTGGGCAACGGACGTGTTTACGTTGAGCAAGATGCAAGCGAGCCTGCCCAAAGATGTCTATAAATCGGTTAAGAATACGATTCAAACAGGTGGCAAGCTGGATGTATCGATCGCGGGTACCGTTGCTGCTGCCATGAAAGATTGGGCAACTGCCAAGGGTGCATTGTATTATGCCCATGTCTTTTACCCGATGACCAATGCCACTGCTGAGAAGCACGATGGTTTCATCTCGGTGCAATCAGATGGCAGTGTCATCACCGAATTTACGGGCAAAGTTCTGGTGCAGGGTGAACCGGATGGATCGTCTTTCCCCAATGGCGGACTACGCTCCACGTTTGAAGCTCGCGGTTACACGGCGTGGGATGTCACCAGTCCTGCCTATGTGATGGAGACCGATAATGGCGTGACGTTGTGTATTCCCACCGTGTTCATCTCATGGACTGGGGAAGCCCTCGACAAGAAAACTCCGTTGCTCCGTTCCATTGCCGCCATGAGCAAAGCCGCAGTCCGCGTGTTGAAACTTTTGGGACACACAGACGTTGCTCCAGTCAACTCTAGCTGTGGTGCAGAGCAAGAGTACTTTTTAGTGGATGCCCATTTTGCCCACAGCCGCCCTGACTTGCTGCTGACTGGCAGAACGCTGTTTGGCAAACCCGCCGCCAAAGGTCAACAGTTTGATGATCATTACTTTGGTGCCATTCCAGAGCGCGTCCAGGTCTTCATGCAAGATGTGGAAGAGAGAATGTATAAGCTAGGGATTCCAGCAAAAACACGACACAACGAAGTGGCTCCGGGTCAGTTTGAACTCGCGCCCTTTTTTGAAGCTGCCAACGTTGCCAGTGACCACCAGCAGTTGATCATGACCATTCTCAAAATGACGGCAAAGAAACACGGGTTTGTTTGCCTTTTGCACGAGAAGCCGTTTGCTGGCATTAATGGTTCCGGCAAACATGTCAACTGGTCAGTTGGCAATGCCACTCAGGGTAATTTGCTCGATCCGGGCGATACGCCCCATGCAAATATGCAATTTTTGCTGTTCTGCGGAGCGGTGATTCGGGGTGTCCATAAGTATGGGCCGCTCTTGCGGGCAGTGGTGGCTACAGCCAGTAATGATCACCGTTTGGGTGCGAATGAGGCTCCCCCGGCAATCATTTCAGTTTATCTGGGATCGCAGCTAGAGAAGGTGTTTGAGCAAATTAGCCAGGGACAGCCCACCAGTTCTGCCCACGCTGGGGTGATGGAACTCGGTGTAGATACATTGCCGATTTTCCCTAAAGATCCGGGCGATCGCAACCGCACATCGCCCTTTGCCTTTACGGGTAACCGATTTGAGTTTCGAGCCGTTGGCTCTAATCAGTCTGTTTCGGGCCCGCTCGTAGCAATGAACACTATCCTGGCAGATTCTTTAACCTATGTTGCCGATGCGCTACAGAGCGAAATGGACAAGGGAGTGGATCTCAATGCTGCTGTCCACGTTGTGCTGAAAGAGGTGATGGACAAGCATGGTGCGGTTGTGTTTGGCGGCAACGGCTATCAGAAGAATGGCACAAAATGGCGGTCGAAGAACGGGGTTTAGCCAACCTCCGCACAACAGCCGATGCGCTGCCTGTCTTAAAAGCTGATTACATCGAAGAACTCTTTAACCGAGTCGGTGTACTGACGCCGGTTGAGCTAGAAAGCCGGTTCGAGGTTTATGCTGAACAGTACCTACTGGCGATCGATGTTGAAGCCAAGCTGGTGGTGAGTATGGCAAAACCATCATCTATCCGGCGGCGGTTCGGTATCTCTCTGAACTCTCCACAGCAATCACCAACGCCAAGGCGATCGGCATAGAACTGGACAAGGAAAGTGCTGAAAAAGTGGCGTCGCTGCTGCAATTGATGATGGATAACGTCAGTAAACTCAGTGCCGCGATGGGCAAACATGATTTTGCATCGCTAGAAGACCATATGCAATACTCTGCCCAAACGATTCGCCCGTTAATGGACAAAGTGCGGGAATACGCCGATGCGCTTGAAGGGGAAATAGCCGATGATTTCTGGCCCTTGCCCACTTATCAAGAAATGTTGTTTGTTAAGTAGCAAATACTGAACCTCTAGATCGCTTGTCCTGCAAGACTAGGCGAAGGTTCTGCTCTGACTCAGCCGGTGCGATCGCACCGGCTGAATTTGTTGAAATGCCAACTGAGTTGGACTAAGCCACCGCCGGTTCAGGGAACAAAACCGTTAGCCAAAGGTAAAGCTGGACCCGTGGACGATCGGAACTCCGAACCATCTGGGGCGGCTATCTCCTTCAGGAGTAAGATTAAAAACTCATTACATTTCGTTACGATAAGACCATGCAACAAAACCCTGTGCGTGGCTTACAGCCCAAGGAGTCAACAATATGAACGGCAACCTGCGCGTTGGCAGCCTGTTCGGTATTCCTTTTTATGTGAATTTCTCCTGGTTTCTGATCTTAGGTCTGGTGACCTGGGATTATGGGAATCAGCTAGGCTCTGCTTTCCCCAGTTTAGGAACATCCGCTTGGCTCCTGGGTTTGGTAGCAGCTTTACTCCTCTTCGGGTCGGTATTAGCTCATGAGCTAGGGCATAGCTTTGTGGCAATCCGTCAGGGGATCCCCGTTAACTCAATCACATTATTTTTGTTTGGTGGCTTAGCCAGCCTTGAAGAAGAGTCTAAAACCCCGCTGGGGCATTTTGGGTGCGATCGCTGGACCGCTAGTCAGCCTCATCCTGGCCATTGGACTGACGGCAATCGGCACCTTAACTGGCATCACAGGTGCAGGTGCAGGAGTTTTGAGCCTGATCGCCTCTATTAACCTAGCGCTGGCCCTGTTTAACCTATTGCCCGGTCTACCCTTGGATGGGGGCAACGTTCTGAAGGCGCTGGTTTGGAAGATGACTGGCAAACCCTACAAAGGTATCGCATTTGCCAGCAAGGTAGGTCAGTTTCTGGGTTGGTCAGGTATTGGTCTAGGCGTTCTCTCCATGCTGGGAATTAGCAATATTGGTAGCATCTGGACTCTGTTGGTGGGCTGGTTCCTGTTACAGAATGCCGATCGCTATAGTCAGGCGGCCAGAATTCAAGAGCAGATGAGTGGTCTAACTGCGGCTGATGCGGTGATTGCCAATAGCCCAATCGTTTCTGAAGAGCTGCTGCTCCGGGAGTTTGCCAATAACTACATTATTGGTAGCACGGGAGACTGGAAGAAATATCTTGTGACTAACGAAGCGGGTCATTTGGTAGGTGAGATCCCGATCGATGCGCTCAAGGCAGTGCCGACGAATGACTGGTGGAATATCAAAGTTCGTGAACTGATGCAGCCTGCGCCTGCGCTAGAAACAGTTGATTTTAGTCAGTCGCTTCTAGAAGTCGTCAAGCTTTTGGAAGAAAAGCGCATCCCTGCTCTGGCCGTTTTGAAGGAAGGCACCCTGGTTGGACTCTTAGAAAAAAGCTCGATTCTGAAGCTCTTGCAAAAACGAGCAGAAGCCAAGTTGGCTGGGGTCAATTAAGTTCAATATGGATTAGGGTACTTTGTGTCTAACTAGACCCAAGGATGCTTTGAAAGGCTCGCTTCGCGAGCCTTTCAAAGCATATTCCATACCTCATACCTCACACCTCATACAGTTGAAAACTGCTATAGAAGGCGAGACATTCGAGTGATAGCTTGTGGTAAAGTCTCAAGCTCAACCGCTCGAATGCTTTACCTTTGGGAATAGAACTAATGCCAACTGAAAATTGCGGTTGTTAGCCATCCAATTTCTTTTGCAGCATCTGATTGGTCAGCTTTGGATCGGCTTTACCGCCCGTTGCTTTCATCACCTGACCAACAAAGAAACCCAGGAGGCTTTTCTTGCCGCTGCGATATTTTTCTAATTCTGAAGGAAACGAGTCAATCACCTGAGCGATCGCGGCTTCAATCACCTGGGGGTCAGAGACTTGCACCAGCCCTTTTTTCTCAACGAGCGCTTTCGCAGAACCGCCGTGAATCAATAGTTCTGGCAAAATATCCTTGCCAATTTTGTTGCTAATCGTGTTGTTTTCAATTAGCTTAATCATTTCAGCCAAGCTGTCTGGCGTCAACGGTAGCTGAGTAATCGGTAGCCCCTCTTTATTAAGGTGAGCGCTAATATCACTCATAATCCAGTTGGCGGCTAGCTTTGGGCTGGACCCAGCAGCAACTGTGGCTTCAAAGTATTCAGCTACTGCACGATCGTCTGTAAGGATTCTGGCATCGTAAGGAGACAAGCCTAGAGTGCTCTCATAACGATGTCGCTTAACAGCAGGCAATTCGGGAAGCTGAGATTGCCAATCTTCTAGCTGGGCAGGCGAAACTTCGATTGGTCCTAGATCGGGTTCGGGAAAATAGCGATAGTCGCTTGAGCCTTCCTTGACTCGCATACTAATCGTCCGCTGTGCGCCTTCTTCCCACAGCCGAGTTTCTTGGATAATCCGTTCGCCTGCTTCTATGGCTGTAGTTTGCCGTTCAATTTCGTATTCGATCGCCTTTTGAATAGCACTAAAGGAGTTCATGTTCTTGATCTCCACCTTCGTGCCAAATTTCTCAGTGCCGATCGGACGCACAGAAATGTTCACGTCACAACGGAGTGAACCCTCTTGCATGTTGCCATCGCTAACGCCCAAATAGCGGACGATTCGGCGTAGCTCTTGGGCATACTCTGCGGCTTCTTGCCCCGATCGCAAATCGGGTTCGGAAACAATTTCCACGAGTGGCACCCCTGCCCGGTTATAGTCCACCAAGGAGAAGGTAGACCCAGATAGGCGAGTCTCGTTTCGAGAGGCTTCGCCAGCGCTACCGCCATGAACTAGCTTCCCGGCATCTTCTTCCATGTGCAGCCGAGTCACACCAATTTTCTTGCGGATGGGGTTGCCGTTACCATCTAAAATTTCGATTTCTAGCCAGCCATGTTCAGCAATCGGCAAATCGTACTGCGAGATTTGGTAGTTTTTGGGTAGATCTGGGTAGAAATACTGTTTGCGATCGAACTTGCTATAGGGGGCAATCTGACAATTCAGCGCCAATCCAGCTTTCACTGCATACTCCAGGACTTTCTGGTTTAACACAGGCAGGGTTCCAGGCAAACCCATACACACTGGGTCAATATTGGTGTTGGGTTCTGCTCCAAATAAGGTAGAGCTGGAAGAGAAGATTTTGGTTTCAGTGCTGAGTTGGCAGTGGGTTTCTAGACCAATAATTGCTTCGTACTTAGTCTTTTCAGGCTTAGTCTTTGTAGGAGTCGCAGCAGTCATAGAAATACCGATAGGAAGTCTGATCGACAGTTGGCTTTTGGCCGATTGGCTATTGTTTTAATATCTTAGCGAGAAGCAGTGAGAAGTTTCAGAATAGCCAATGGTAGAGAGGGTAGATCCCAGAGGGCAAGCGTGCGGGTGGTTTGCATCTGCTTGCCTAACCTGGAATGACCCGCATTAAAACCTGACCATACTCTATAGGCTCACCATTTTTTGCCAGGATTTCCACAATCTCCCCTGCTACTTCCGACTCTAAATCGTTCATTAGCTTCATGGCCTCAATAATGCAGACTGTCTGCCCTGGACGAATCCGATCGCCCACATCGACAAACGGAGGCTCATCCGGAGCAGGCGATCGATAAAATGTGCCCACCATCGGTGCAATCACTTCTAGAAATTTCTCATTAGTCCGGGGTGGGGGGGAGGCTGGAGCCACTGGAACTGCGGCAATGCTGGGGGAGAGTAGGAGCGATCGCCACTGGCGGAACTACACCTTGCAAAGCAGCCGCACTTACGGGATGGCAAATCCACCGGTTGGCATACCCTTCCGCACCACGAGTTCAAACTCACCGCTTTTGAGCGTGAACTCTGCAACATCTGTCTGGTTAATCACGGACAGCAGTTCACGGAGTTCGTTAAATTCTAATTCCACAGTTGTTATAGTCCAAATTCAAACGAGCAATTTTCTAATAAGGGGGGGGTTGACAATACTCTACGCTGAAATTACTGTTCTCGTCCCAGGTAGGCATCAGTGCGAGTATCCACCTTAATCCGTTCGCCAATGGTGATAAACAGTGGCACCATCACCTGAGCACCTGTTTCAACGATGGCAGGCTTTGTTCCCCCGGTTGCTGTGTCGCCTTTTACTCCTGGATCGGTCTGTGTCACTTCTAGGACTACTGAATTAGGCAGCTCTACTTCCATGATTTTGTCGCCCCAGCGCACGACGCTGACTTCCATGCCATCCTTCAGGTATTTGACGCGATCGCCAATTTGAGCAGCGCTGAGACGCCCCTCTTCGTAGGTTTCCATGTCCATAAAGACGTATTCATCACCATCTTTATAGGTATGCTGCATCGTACTTTTTTCCAGCACGGCTTGCGGCACACTTTCTCCGGCTCGAAAGGTTTTTTCAACAACGCTGCCTGTCTGAGCGTTTTTTAATTTAGTACGGACAAATGCTGAGCCTTTGCCTGGCTTAACGTGGAGAAATTCCACGACCCGCCAGACCGACCCATCCAACTCAATGCTGACACCGGTGCGAAAGTCGTTGCTGGAAATCATGAATCTTGTTGTCTGTGGAGAACAATGGCAATTCATTTTACCGCCCCAGTGGGGTTTGTATCACAGGGCAGTGATCATTTTGTTGGGGATCAGACTCCCCTAATTCTTCTCTTCATCGGGTAGGGTTAACTTTCCGTCTATTCCTTCAGCCTTCAGGCGATACAAAATTCCCTAGCCGTACCCATCCCTCCTTGTGGGAAGATGAGAGCGGGACTTTTGTGCTGAAGAAGTGTGCTGAAGAAGATTGTGCTGAAGAAGACAGGAATCACATCCATGCAGCGAGGCAGCTTTCTAGAGATTTACCAGACCACCCTCCGGTTTCTGGTAAGAATTGGGATTTTAGCAGTTTTGATGACTATGCTGGCTTCTGGAGTGAATGGGGGCATTGGCACAGGATGCGCGATCGCCCTACCTCCGGGTAATGCGGTCACAGATGGCAAGGCTCTGTTACGCAATGCTTTGCCGATCGACAATAAGCCGGTTCGAGAATTGCAGGCAAGTTTTGAAACCATGTCCAGCGCGCTACGGGCAAGACGGCTCAGCTCGCTCAACCGTAACCTGGCATCTGCTGAAAAAGTGCTGACTCGTAAACGATCTGAACTTTTGGCGAGCATACCCAGCGATCGCCAGCCCCAAGCCAATCTGCTGATTGACCAAATTGCAGCAGGCATTGAGGACATGCGTGCTGATATTGAAACGCAAAACAAAGGTGCGATCTTGACAAAGCGATCGCAGATTTTGGATCAGGTGGGACGGCTAGAAGAGTTGATGGTAGACAAATTTCCCTACGAAGTGCCAGAGGAGTATAGCGATCTGCCGCAGCTAAAAGGGCGTGCAACCGTTGAGGTGAAAACGACTCAAGGTACAGTCACCTTGGTTGTGGACGGCTATAGTGCTCCTGTCACGGCAGGCAATTTTGTCGATTTGGTACAGCGTGGCTTTTATGACGGTTTATCGTTTACCCGTGCAGAAGACTTTTATGTGCTGCAAATTGGTGACCCTCCTGGCAAAGCAGAAGGCTTTATTGATCCAGATACTGGCAAGTATCGCGCTGTGCCCCTAGAGGTCATGGTCAAGGGGATGAAAAACCGACTTACGGCATTACCCTAGAAGAAGCGGGACGCTATCTCGATCAGCCTATGCTACCTTTCTCCGCCTATGGAACACTCAGCATGGCGCGTCCAGAAACCGACCCGAACGGTGCCTCTTCGCAGTTTTTCTTCTTCCTATTTGAGCCAGAACTAACCCCAGCCGGTTTAAATCTCCTGGATGGTCGCTATTCTGTGTTTGGCTATGTCACCGAAAATAAAGAGATGCTCCGAGAGATTAAGCAGGGCGACAAAATTATCTCGGCTAAAGTCGTCGAAGGTTTAGAAAACCTGGTGCAACCGCAGCCAGCAGCTTAGGCGATCGCGCATATGAATCAGCCGCAACGGGTTCGCGATGTGGGAGAACAGGAACTTTTACGGCGGCTCCAAAAGTTCTGTCCTGCGGAGATCATCGGCGATGACGCAGCCTTGCTATCGATTCGCGAAGGTTATTTGTTGGTTGTCACCAGCGATACATTGGTAGATGGCGTACATTTCAGCCTAGGTTTGGCTGACCCGACGGTTCGCACCACTTCTGCCTACGATGCAGGTTGGCGAGCCGCGACAGCCAACTTATCGGACTTGGCAGCCATGGGGGCATCGCCGTTAGGGATTACGGTCGGGTTAGGATTGCCTGGAGAGGTGCTTGTTGCCGATGTTGAAGAACTGTATCAAGGCATGGTGGACTGTTTGCAGCCATTCAACACACCCATCGTCGGTGGAGATATTTGCCGATCGCCCGTCATCAGTCTCAACATTACGGCTTTGGGGCAAGTCCTACCCCACCGAGCTATCCGTCGCTCAACGGCTCAACCCGGAGATGCCATTTTAATCACTGGGGTTCATGGTGCCTCTAGAGCAGGCTTAGCGCTCTTACTCGATCCAAAACTGGGGCAAGGTTTGCGGGCAAGCGATCGCGCCTCCCTCATTTGTGCCCACCAACGCCCTCAACCCCGTCTTGATGTGATCCCGCTGCTCGCAACTTTTCCGGTTACAGGAGCAGTTACAGGGATGGACAGCAGTGACGGACTCGCCGATGCGGTGCTGCAAATCTGCCGGGCCAGCCAAGTTGGGGCACGGCTCGATCGCACTCAAATTCCGCTTCCTGGTGGATTAACTGACTGGATTTCCATTGAGCAAGCGCTAGAGTGGGCGCTGTATGGGGGAGAAGATTTTGAGTTGGTTCTCTGCTTGCCTCAGACGATTGCAGCAGATCTCTTAGAGTCTCTGGGAAAAGGAGCAGCGATCGTAGGCAGGATTACGGCAGAGCCGAGTGTTATCCTGCAAGATGGGACGGGTCAACACCCAGACGAATTGCTGACCTCGATCGAGGATTTCAGCATTTTGGTTAGTGGTCTCGCTTGGTATAGATAGCCAGTTCTTGATATCCCGTTCTCAGGTCGAGTTCACGCTGGAAACTCAGGTGAGGCAAAATACCAATAACGATTTCGGCAGTGGTGTAGATCAGGCAGCCTGGCATCAGATGTCCACCGAGTGTGCGTCCTGTGGAGTCTGCGATCGCCAAATGGCAATGGCAACCTTGCTGAGACATTGTGCCCGCAAGCGACATGATCTCAAATTTTTCTTCTAGTAAGATGCCGTTCGGCTGATTGGCAAATCGCAAAACGGCTTGGGTGAGGCTGCCCACACAGGTGACAATACAGGCAGCGTCAAGCTGCTGTTTCTGAACAAATGCTTCTAGTTCAGCTTTTAGATCTTGCTGAGGGTATAGGCGCAACGCTACAGCGTCCATCATGTTCAGTTTTGGTAATTTATGGCGTGGGGCAATATCAATTTATGCAGTATCAATTATGGATCTCTTAGATATGGATCTCTTAGATATGGATCTCTTAGATATGGATCTCTTAGATATGGATCTCTTAGACATCCTCAAATCAGATTACAGTAGATTTCCCAAAAATCAGACTTACA
>JAAUOQ010000137.1 GCA_012034795.1 Leptolyngbyaceae cyanobacterium CRU_2_3 | reverse complement strand
TTGTTAGTGGTGCTAGCGGTCATCTCCGTGCAAGTGATGTGGCAAGTGGGCAGCCACCTTTAAAACTTTTGGCTGGACAACACCAACTTATATATGGACAGGGCTGTTAGCACTGCTGTTTGCGCTATACGGCTTAGCTATTTGTGCTTGTTCGACGCCGTTTACAACCTTACTGGTCGATGTGTCTGATGAAGACAATCGCTCTCAACTAGTGGGGATTGATTGGTCAATGCTGATTAGCGGCACCATCGTTGGGGCTATTACGATCGGTGTTTTGCTCAAAAAATTAGCCCTGAATGCGCCGATCGAAGAATTGCAGAATGCCATTAATCACTTGTTTGCGATCGTCCCGATTGTCGTGATAGGGCTTGCCTTACTTGCCACTTGGGGGATTGAGAAAAAATATTCTCGCTATACTTTGCGCGCTGGAATCATCCACTCAGAAGCTCGAATTAGCTTGGAGCGGGCCTGGCAAATTTTAACGGCTAGTCGTCAAACCCAGATATTTTTCACTTTTCTTGCCCTTATGACCCTAGGCTTGTTCATGCAAGACCCAGTTCTGGAAAACTATGGCGGCGATGTATTTGGTATGCAAATCGGTCAAACTGCCAGCCTGAACGCATTTTGGGGTACAGGAACCTTAGTGGGGCTAGTCATTGCTGGTTTTGTATTGACGCCCCGCATCGGCAAACGCAATACGGCAAAATTGGGAGGGATATTGGTGGCAGTTTCCCTGATGATAGTCATGCTTTCAGGCTTCAGCCATAGCCAAACCTTGCTAAAACTGGCACTACTATTGTTTGGATTGGTTTCTGGCATCGTCACCACAGGAGCGCTCAGCCTCATGTTAGATTTAACGGCTGCGGAAACCGCAGGCACTTTTATTGGGGCATGGGGACTAGCGCAAGCTTTTGCTAGAGGAATTGCTACTATTGCAGGCGGTGCCTTGATCGATCTGGGTAAAAAGCTATTTAGCAACCTGGTGCTTTCTTACGGGTTAGTGTTTGTAATGCAAGCGATCGCCATGCTAGTTGCAGTTTGGTGCTTGAGGCGGGTGAACGTGCAGGAATTCCAAATTGGCGCAAAACAGACGATCGCGACAGTTTTGGAAGCTGAGATTGATTAGCCTTGTAGGTATGATGGCAAGTTCTAGTCAAACCGGTTTGATCAAGTGGGAGTTCAATTAAGCGCAAAATAACCAGCACAAAACTAGTTTAGGCAAAGATGAAGCAAAAACAGGTGGACTGGACTAAAATTCTTGAGTTTGCCGAAGCGACGACTGTTCGAGTTGGAGCGCAACTCCTGAAAGACTTTGGACAGGCACAAGCCGTGGAAAAAGCCGATGGTAGTTTGGTCACACAATCCGACCAATGGGCAGATGAAGTGTTGCGGCGGGCGATCGCCGAAGCTTTCCCCAGTCATGGCGTTTTGAGCGAAGAAGTTGAGCATGTTTTCCCAGATAATGACTGGTGCTGGATTATTGATCCGATCGATGGCACAACAAACTTTACACAGGGCTTGCCCATTTGGGGAATTTCTCTAGGATTGCTTTACCAGGGCACGCCAATTTTGGGTATGTGTATTTGCCACCCTTGAGACAATCGTTTCATGGCTTTTGGAGCGGCATATCTGGTGTGGATTGCCCAACAGGGGCGTTTCTCAATCATTGCTCCATTCAAACTAGTTCTGCTAACCCCTCTAGTCACCAGTTTTTCAACCTTTGTGCCCGGAGCACAGCCGTCTTGCAGAAGCCGTTTCCCTGCAAGATTCGTATGTTGGGTGTAGCCACCTATAATTTGCTGACAGTGGCAGCGGGAGCAGTTTTGGGTGGTGTCGAAGCAACCCCCAAAATTTGGGATATTGCCGCAGTGTGGGCGATCGTTCAAGCGGCAGGGGGTGTCTGGATGCCGTTAGAATCAGAGCCAATTTTTCCACTACAAGTTGGACAAAATTATGGAAGCCGTCCTTACCCTACGCTGGTGGTCAGCCGGGCAGAGTTACTTCCTATCTTTCAACCCCTGGTACAGTTTTTGGGGAAATTCTAGGTTTAACAATGCAGCAAATAATCTCTTGGTTTAATTTTCCTCAATGGCGCCAGCTAGTGGCTTGGGTGCTGCTTTTGCTTGGACTGCTAATGGCTTATCCCCATGCAGTTCACGCCGAAGAATCTGCTACTGGAGACACCCGATCTGTTCCAGTCGAGCTAGCCCCGTCCTATCGTTCAAGTCTAGATGCAGACGCGATTTCTCCGGAAAAAGTGAGTCAATTTGTCCGGGCTTATCTCCAAGTTGTCTCCTTGATTGAACAGCGTGAAGGGGAACTTCAGTCCACAGAAACAGATCCAGAATCGTTTCGGGTTCAGCAAGAAATTGAGGCTGAAGCTTTAGGTTTAATTGCAGATGAAGGGCTGACTCTTCAGGAATATATGCAGCTTTTAAGCCTAGCCAATATCGATCCAGAATTTGGCGATCGCATTGCCCTGCAATTGCAGGAAGCTACTGACTAAGCACTATGGCAATCCCCAATCAGTCACGGAAAAACCAAACAGGGGTTTAGGGACGTAGTCCCCAGGAAGGAGTACTGCCCCTTCTATCCCCTTCTCACCCACCATTTGGGGTTGCTATAGGTAGCGATGAATTAAGCAACCATGATTAAATAATCGTAACCTAAAAATTAGGGTTCTCTGCTGATGACTGAATGGTTATGACTACTCCTCGCGTGCTCTGCTTAGGTGAAATTCTGTGGGATTGTTTGGCAGACCAGCCAGTATCGTTAGTTGAGCAGGTCATATCCTGGACTCGTTATGCAGGCGGCGCACCTGCTAATGTTGCTTGCGCGCTGACAAAACTGGGAACCCCAGCAGGGCTGATTGCCTCTGTGGGTGAAGATCAATCCGGAGAAGTTTTAGTCCAGCTTTTGCAAACGCTCGGCGTAGATTGTCAGGGGGTGCAGCGTCACGCGCCCCATCCCACTCGCAAGGTTGAAGTTTTGCGAAATCCAGCAGGCGATCGCCAGTTTGCCGGTTTTGGTGGGCGTGACACCACTCAGTTTGCCGATGCCTACTTGCAAGCCCATCTCATGCCGAAAGGACTTTTTCAGACTGCTGATTTTCTGGTGTTGGGAACACTGGGGCTGGCTTATCTAGATTCTCAGCAGGCGATCGCCCAAGCACTCGAACTGGCAGAACACCGCTTTCTCAAAATCATGGTGGATGTGAACTGGCGACCAATGTTTTGGAAAGATCCGGAAGCAGCCAAACCAATCATCCAAGAGTTAATTAAACAGGTAGATTTTCTCAAACTCTCTATTGAAGAAGCAGAATGGCTATTTGATTTAACAGATGCTGGAGCGATCGCGCACCATCTCGATCACTTAGAGGGTGTTCTGATTACAGCAGGTGAGCAAGGTTGCACCTATTGCATTAACGACAACGAAGGCAAAGTGCCGGCTTTTGCTATAGAAGTAGAAGACACAACCGGTGCAGGCGATGGCTTTGTTGCAGGTTTCATTCATCAATGCTGTCAGCAGGGAATTTCTGCCTTGAGCAATCCGCAAACTGTTCGCCAATGGTGATTTATGCCAGCGCTGTAGGTGCATTGACTACCACCAGGGCTGGAGCGATCGATGCCCAGCCAAACGCTGCGGAGGTCGAGGCTTTCTTGTATCTCAATCCTGCAAAGATAGATTTACAGATCTCCTGACTCACTAACTGCTACATATCGCTGAAACCTTTTTGGAATTCTTGCATCAGATTTTCCACCTCTACAAACCACCTCTACAAATAGGTGAAGCATCTCTATGTAGCTTTAGCTGGAACTCCCTAGCCGCAGGCTTAGAGGCAGAGATTTGCCGCTGTTGTCCCCCCAACTCTATAGGACGCACCCGACTCTGAAATCCTTTGGGATCGATATATACAAATCTACTTTTAGAGAGAGTTGTTTTCATCTTTTGTCATCCTTAGAGCAGAGTAGATTTGGCGAGATGCAACTTAATCTTAAGGAATAGAAGTATTTAGACACCCAGTATTCCAGGCATCAAGTATTCCAGGCATCAAGTATTCCAGACCCGTCTTTTGGCACTACTTGCAACTCGTTAATCTCGATTTTATCTACAGGTCTAAGCTATGTCTAATTTAACGCCCACCGATCCCCACACTGACTCCAATGCCGTCAAAGAACGAGTCTCTGCTCACCTAAAGCAGGCAAAAGCAGAAGGTAGCTTTCGGGCTGATCGCATTCGAGAAATTTTGCAAACCGCCGTTTCCCAAGCGATATCTGAACTCAAGGAAGGCTCCCAAGAAGTTCGTCCTGTCGTTAAAGATGCTTTTTCTGCGGTTCTAGAGATTGTGGGTGAGAAGGGCAAAGAGGTTCAGAGCGAAGTGCTATCTGCCGTAGAAGGGCTAGTAGAGGGCATCAGCCAATCGCGTCGCCAGACCCTCAATGAAGCGCAATCTAAAGTGCACCAGTTTCAGCAAGAGGTCGATCAACAGACGCAGTTGCTAGATTCGGAGATCGATAGTGTTCTGACTGAAATTCAGGCAACTGGCACATCTTCCTCGAAGGACTTTAACTCTCTGATTAGTGATGCTGTAAAAGTTGTGAAAGAAAAAGAAGAATTTTCAATTTTGCGTCAGCAGTATGCTCGCTTGAAAGCTCAGCTAGAAGTCGTTGAAGCCAACTTGGAAGAAAAGTATGGCGATCGCTACGAGGAGGCTAAGCGCCAGTTGGAGAACGCCAAAACCTGGTACAACAAAACTAAGGCAGAGGCAGAAGTCCAGGGCATTGATCCTTTGAAGAAAAAGCAAGACGTATTGGAAAGCAAAATGGCAGAAGCTGGAACTGCGATCGCTCGTAAAGAGCAACAAGTCAAACAGTTGTTGAGAGATTTGTTACATGCCAATAGCAAACACTAGGCTGAAAAAATAAATCTAATTGCCAGACTTTAGTTTTGCTAAAACACCTTTCCATCCCCAATCAACGCCTCAATCTTCACACGTTAGAATGTAAGGAGCGTAAAGAAAATTATCGAAACCTAGAGTTAGACGTATGGCACTATTCGGATTTGGCAAGAAGCTATCTCTCCCTAGTCCCGACCAAACCTTGCCAGGTAGGGCCGAACCTATGGCTGTTCCAGCTCAACACTTCGTTAACGGCAATCCGCTAAAGCCTCCTTTTCCCGCAGGGCTGGAAAAAGTAGTCTTGGGGTTGGGCTGTTTTTGGGGAGCCGAGCGAAAGTTTTGGCAGCAAGATGGCGTTTTTACCACCGCAGTAGGTTATGCGGCAGGTATTACCCCTAATCCTACCTACCAAGAAGTCTGTACTGGAATGACAGGACACAATGAAGTTGTGCTTGTCGTTTTTGACCCAACCGTTGTGAGCTATGAAGCTCTTTTAAAAGTCTTTTGGGAAAGCCACGATCCAACCCAAGGAATGCGGCAAGGTAACGATGCTGGCACTCAGTACCGCTCAGGAATTTATGTCTATTCAGACGTACAAAAAGCGATCGCGGTTGCCTCACGAGATGCCTATCAAAAAGCGCTGTCCGAGGCAGGCTATGGCAAAATCACTACTGAAGTTCTGGATGCCCCAGAGTTTTATTATGCTGAAGCCTATCACCAACAATATTTGGCCAAGAATCCTAATGGCTATTGCGGTTTAGGCGGTACAAATGTCTGTTTGCCAGAAATGTCGGTTGCAAACGTGCCAACCGTTTAACTCAGTTCTCGTGCAAAATAAATTACTCAACTTTTGAGAGGGTGTAATCCTTCAGGATAAACCCTCCCAGGAGTTGGGTTGGTCATGTCTCTGCTTCAGCCCTGATAAAGAGTACCGTTATAGGGATAAGACTTCTACTTCGTCAGGCAAGTTAAGACCGACTTGGACATTCGGGCTGACCCTACGAGATTGAGAAAAGATGCGGCAAGCTTCTACGCCTAGACTGGGTGATTGAGCGGTAGTTTGCCCCATCGTCACGACGTTGTATTCAACATTTTCGGTAAAGATGGTCATCGTGATGTTGAACATTTCAAAGAAGTTAATAACCCATCGACAGTCGTCTTCGGAATACTTTTCGTAGTGTCGAATTAAATCAGCAATCCGAACTTCGAGATGAGTGCGAGCATAAGGGCAAATCAAAATCAGCTTCAATAAAACCATGACCAGTGCAATTGGATTGCCCCGCGAAAGCAGTAGGACAAACAAGGGCGAAGGCTCTTCATGATTTGCACTCGTTAGAAACTCAATCACACGATTTGTAGTTCTAAGCAACAGCGCATTGTCAATCACCTTATCATTGTGATCTGTATAGAGATCTTCCAATCTTTCAGCTAAATGTTTTCTGAGAACTTCAACAATCTCCCGGTTTCTATAGAAAAAGCAGGTATTCCAGTAAACTATTCTTAAATTGGGAATAACGTAAGTTATTGATTTGACTTAGAAAGATACTTGCGAGATTGGGATAGCTAAAAAAGCCTCTTTTGGAAACAATTTTCTTGATCAGAACAACCACCTCATCTCCAAGCCCTGTTGGATTTTTGAGGGGTCGTTGTGCGGTGCGAGTATCTTGTGAGAGTGCCGTATACATGGCCAACTCAAACTTAAATTTCTCCTTGAGCTTTCTAGATAAATTTCTAGCCGCCTGACGTTGCTCAACAGAGTTGTCCAGATTAGTATATTGAGGAACCAACAGGTAAGAAGTGTAACGATCAGTCCAATGTAGTTTTTCGGTATTGTCATACCTTGAAGCAAATAGCTTTAACTCCTGAAAATCTTGGCTAGTTACAAAGTTACGCAACCATTCACGCAAACGTTTTAGTGTCGGTGAAATGGTGGGTTTATACAAAATTTTATCTGAAAAAAGTTCGATGAGATGATGAATTGCTTGATAGTTGCGAGTAATATCCCAATTGTTAATTAAGATATAGCAGGACCGCTTCAAGGTGTTTCTAAATTCGGATTCCTGGTTAGAGAAAACAATTTCAAATACATGAGGCAATGCACCAGAATTTAGCGTATCAGCGTGGTGAATGAATAGCCCTTTAAACTCTGCAAGAACTTCCTCAGATGTACATTTTTTGACGATCTCCAGCAGAAATTGGTAGATAGCTTCTTGGGCCTTCGGAATATTTCTCTGCCACCGAATGGGCATTGTCGAGAGTGGCACCGGGTGCTGAGTTGGCGATTGATCCCCGATCATGACATTACTCACAGAATTGGGTGGTTCAAAATTTTACTAAACCTATAAATAGGCTATACTAGCCATGCGCTTGAAAAGAGTCCGCGACGTCAACAGGATTGTCTGCACAAATACAGTTTTCAGAGTGGGTATAGTTCTCAGGGTGGTTATAGTTCTCTAGCTGGGTACAGCGCCTCTAATGGGAGCTACAGCAGGGCTGTATATCGGCTATGAGTTGCGTGTATATCGGCATCTCACAGGCGGGGAGCTTTTACACGATAGTAGAGATTTACCAATCTAGATCTTTACAAAGCTCTTAGCAGCTTGCACACTAGCAGGAGTGAGCTAGGGAACATTAGGTACTTAAGCTAAAGTAAATTGGATCAGATTAGACTCGTATTTCTACGTAAATAACGCCGAAGTCATTTGATTTTAGCTACATAATTGTTCTTTAACCTCTAGAACAAAGGATCTTTATAGTTTCTTCGCGATCGGCAAAGGGACTATGAGCTTCATCTCTGACAAATTGCGCGCTCAAATTGCGCCCTAAAATCCGAATTTGCTTATATGATTCGCTGTAGTCTGATCCGAAAGCCTTGGCAAGCACTAGAATAATCAGTATCTCTGTACTAATTTTGTCGATCTGAGCCGAGTGTACATCAAGAGCGTTGAACTCACCCATTTCAAATCCTTTGGCGGCACGACGCGAGTCCCTTTGCTACCAGGGTTTACAGTGATTTCCGGGCCCAATGGCTCTGGTAAATCTAATATCCTTGATGCTTTACTCTTTGCCCTTGGGCTTTCTAGCTCCAAAGGAATGAGAGCTGAGCGATTGCCCGATTTAGTGAACCAGACCCAGACAAGCCGAGGGCGCTCAACGGTTGAAGCCGCCGTCACGGTAACGTTTGAGTTGGGCGATCGCTTCTTGCCTATGGGTGATGATGATAGTGACGATAGCAATGACCACAAGCCAGAAGAGAGCAACCAAGCCCATAGGGGTTGGGACAGCCAGAATGCCACGGCAGGTGATTCTGAAAGTAGTAGTCTAAATGGCATAGCTGCAAACGGACATAGCCAGACGGCATCCCCCCTGAGCTTGCCTACCACAGAATGGACTGTGACTCGTAAACTGCGTGTTACTCAGCAAGGCACTTATACCTCCAACTATTACATCAATGAGCAGTCCTGTACTTTGACTGATCTACACGAGCAGTTGCATCGATTACGTATTTATCCTGAAGGGTATAACGTAGTACTGCAAGGAGATGTGACTAGCATCATCTCAATGAACTCGCGAGAGCGGCGAGAGATTATTGATGAGTTAGCAGGGTAGGGGCGTTCGATCGCAAAATTTCGCAAGCCAAAGAGAAACTCGATGCAGTCAAAGAGCGGGAGGAAAAATTCCGCATTGTAGAAAAAGAACTTGTGGCCCAGCGCGATCGCCTAGCCCAAGACCGGATCAAAGCGGAGAAGTATCAGCGGCTAAAGGCTGAATTGCAAACCAAAACTCAATGGGAGTCTGTTTTACTGTGGCGTGCTCAAGCGCAGCAGGTGCAGCAGGTGCAGATACAAATCGAAGCAGGCGATCGCACCCGTTCTGAACTCAATATCCAACTCACAGACTTAAATCAAGTCATTCAGGGGGCGATCGCCGATCTCGATCGACTCAATGCCAAGGTTAAAGCTCTGGGAGAAGATGAACAACTGTCCTTGCAAGCTACCCTTGCCACTCGCGAAGCCGAACTGCGCCAGATCCAGCGTCAGCAGCAGGATCTATCTACAGCAAGTCGCGAAATTGCCACGGCTATTGACCGTACCCAACGCGAAATTCAGGAACAGGTGCAGCAGTTAGGGCACGTAGCTGAACATCAGGCTTTAGAAACCCAAAATCTCACGGCATTACAGATAGCACGAGATCAAGCAAAACAAGACCTAGAGCAGCAACGAGAAGCCGCTAGTTCGATCGCCACTGCATCGGAAGCCTGGGTGCAAGAACAGACTGCTCTGCGGCACCAAATCGAGGCGTTTTTTGCAAATTTTGGAGCCACAACAAGACAGCAAAGCTCGTTTACAAGAGCGCGTTGAACAACTGCGGCAGAAAATTCAGGAGCAAAATCAAGCTGTTGGTTCTGTCTTTCAAGAACTCAGCGCTCAGCAGGTGCAGTATAGTCAACGGGTAGGAACGTTGAGCGAGTTGCTTCAACAGGTGAACCATAGCCAAATCGCCCTGACTGCCGCCGAGCAGGAACTTCAGATCCAGCAAGAAACGCAAAGCCGACTGATTCAGGAGCAGCGAGACAAACAGCGTCAACTTGACAAACTAGAAGCCCAGGCTCAAGCGCTTCAAGAAACCCAGGGCACGGGTGTGGTTGAGGTTTTACAAAGAGCTAAACTGTCAGGAATCTGCGGACTCGTGGCTCAGCTTGGCAAGGTTGATCCTCGCTATCAGCTCGCTCTAGAAATTGCTGCGGGTGCGCGCCTCAGTTTCCTGGTTGTAGAAGACGATCGCGTCGCAGCTTCCGGGATTCAAATCCTTAAGCAGCAGCGGGGCGGGCGAGCCACCTTT
>JAAUOQ010000136.1 GCA_012034795.1 Leptolyngbyaceae cyanobacterium CRU_2_3 | reverse complement strand
TCACGCGAAGGAGTCGCTAGAATGGTGGGACTAGCTGAAAAGCACCGGGTTGTCATTGTGGGCGGCGGCTTTGGCGGGTTATACGCAGCGAAGGAGTTGGGCCGTGCTCCAGTGGAGGTAACGCTGATTGACAAGCGCAATTTTCACCTATTTCAGCCGTTGCTCTATCAAGTAGCCACAGGAACACTTTCTCCTGCCGATATTTCTTCACCCCTGCGGGGCATCCTCAGCAGCAACAAAAACACGAAAGTGCTGATGGACGAGGTCACTGATATTGATCCTCTACAGAAAAAGGTGAAATTGCAGAGCAGTGAGGTCGATTATGACACGCTGATTGTCGCTACGGGCGTTAGCCACCATTACTTTGGCAACGAGCATTGGAAGCCCACTGCCCCAGGGCTAAAAACTGTGGAAGATGCATTAGAAATGCGGCGGCGAATTTTCGTTGCTTTTGAAGCTGCTGAGAAAGAACCCGATCCTGAGAAGCGCCAGTCCTGGCTAACTTTTGTAATAGTGGGTGGCGGCCCCACGGGTGTGGAACTAGCGGGGGCGATCGCTGAACTGTCCTTCAATACCCTCAAACAAGATTTCCGCAATATCGACACCCGCGAAGCCCGAATTTTGCTGTTAGAAGGACTAGATCGAATTTTGCCCCCTTACCCGCCTGACCTTTCTGAGAAAGCCGCCCAGTCTTTGAGCGAACTGGGAGTCACGATCCGCACCAAAACCCTGGTGACTAACATTGCCAACCATGTGGTCACTGCCAAGCAGGGAGATCAGGTCGAAGAAATTCCTGCTCAAACCATCCTCTGGGCAGCAGGCGTCAAGGCATCGGCAATGGGCAAAGTTTTAGAACAACAGGTTGGGGCAACCCTCGATCGCGTTGGACGAGTGGTGGTAGAACCTGACCTCAGCATTGCCCACCAACCGGATATTTTTGTGATTGGCGACCTAGCCGTTTATACTCATCAAGATGGCAAGCCGCTGCCTGGCGTTGCCCCCGTTGCTATGCAAGAAGGTCAATATGTCGCACGTCTGGTTTGCGAACGGATCAAGGGTCAGAGCCTCCCCCCCTTCCGTTATACCGATACGGGCAGTATGGCCGTGATTGGGCAAAACAAAGCCGTTGCCAACCTGGGACAAGTCAAGTTTTCGGGTGCAACCGCCTGGTTTATCTGGATATTTGCCCATATTTACTATCTGATCGAGTTTGATAATAAGCTGATTGTCATGCTTCAGTGGGGCTGGAACTATTTCACCCGCAACCGAGGAGCAAGGCTGATTACCGGGGAAGGCTCACTGGTGCAGGTTGATGTGGATGAGAACGGCAATTATGCTGTACCAGGCAGCCAATCGCCAGTCGAAGTTTAGCTCTGTCCATGACTTGGATGGTTGACCTGAGAATTTATCTGGATGATTTACTTGGAGAATTTTTGTGGAATCACCCTTATCTAACGCAATATCCCATAACACGACATCCACACTCTACTCAAGCCAGGTCGGCACCCTAACCCTGGAAGTAGGGGGCTTACGTAATCTTTTAGGCGTCATCAATGTGGGGTTATTTCAGTAGCCGTGAAGGGTTTCCCAAGCGACCCCACCCAAGCCATTCGATCAGGCAGTTTCGCGGTGATTAATCACCCGCTGATCATTACCTTTGCTGACCTGCCTTTTGGGCAGTATGCTGCCACGGCTCATCACGACGAAAATCAAGATGGCATGCTCAATGTCAACTCGCTAGGCATTCCCAAAGAAGGCATTGGCTTTTCAGGCAATCCTAAAATCTGGATGGGCGCACCAGCTTTTCAGAAAGCTGTCTTTGAGTTCCAACCCCACACAAGAGCCATTCTCATTACCATGAAATACCTCTTGCCGTAGCTTCTGACAATACATCCAGATTGCGCTGTACAGTCTGGTGCAACTGCGCAGTTAGCTGGTCTACGGTGTTGGAGCGATCGCGCTGATAGTCCTTTAAATGCTCTTTCAAATTAATCGGCTTACCAATTCGCAGGTAGGCCTGACGATGTCCTTTGGGCGGTGGCTGATCAATCTTGAACACCTCTCGCTCCAGACGGATCAGGGTGTCCAAAAACCTCTCAGGCGTGGGCTTCTCGGATACATAACCGTCGTAAATCGCATCAAAATTGAGCACCCGTGCCGTTGCCTTCAGCATCACCTCCCAGCCGTCTGTACCATCTGCTAGCAAGGTGTTTTGCTGGGTTTCCAGAGCATGGCGAATCCGATAGACCCGTTCACGATTGGGTTCTTGGGGTGTAGGGGTTAATCCTAACTGCCGTTCGCACTGCTGCAAGACTTGTACTTTTAAAGCTGCAATCCGTTGATTCCAGTCCATTTCTACGGTCGGCGTCAGTTGATATTCCTGCTCACAGCCCATCAAGACTTTTTCAGCGACTACTCTGAGCCGCTGATAAACATCACCGCCCTCTGTTTGGGATGGGGTTGCCTGTTCTAGTCGCTTCAGGGTTGCCTGAATCACAGACGACATTTTACCGGTGTAGCGATATTTCAAGCTAATCGGCACTGCATATAGCTCGGAAATCGGGTTGCCCTGCCTGGCTTGCCTGGACAGTGCCTGTAGGGCAATTTGGACGGCTCCCCCTCGAAACGGCATGACTGTGTCATTTTGGAAAGAACAGCCACCCTCTGGAAAACTACGAGTTTGCACTGGGGGCGAGTCACCAGCGTCAGGGTTTGGGCAACGCTGCTGCGATCGGATAATCCTCGGCGAATAGAGTAAGCCCCCAGTCTCTGATACAGCCATCCTTCATACCCTGAAACCGCTCATGGGCGGCCATATAGTAAAATGGCTGCCCCACCCGCGCCGATAGCAAAACAGGCAATCTCATCTTGGAAGGTAGAGTGATTGCATAACAGCAGACAAGGATGCTGCTGCAATGCAGCGATCGGCACCTCTGGTTCGGCACTCACTACTAGCTCAAGTTGATTGAGCCAACGAGCAACCCAGGGGGCCGCTTGTTGAAGCACCCACACCAGAGCGGGATTAACTTTGGGAGGGTAGAACAGGTGCGATCGACGCTTCATTCCAGATAGATTGCCAAATAATCGGACGGGCGAAAATAGAGAGCTTCATTCAACGGCTGCAAATCAGCATGAATCAGCGCTACAGCCCCGTAACTCATGACTTTACGTTTCATTGAGTTTAGACCTACGCTTCCATCTTGCCGCAAGCGCCTGCAAAAAATCTAGCCCCCTCTCGCATGGCTCAAAGCGGCAACTTTGTGAGCTACAGAACAGGCAAGGGGGCGAGATCCGGAAATAATTGGAAGAATCGCCTGGACACCGAGTTAGCAGCGATATGATCACAGCGAGACACCCATGGGGTTTAGGATTCTTGATTTTGGATTCTTATTCTGCATAGCTCTATCAGGGGTATCAAGCTAATCATTGGGTGATTGTCTAAGATCTGGAGTAGGAGCGAAAGTACGAGCGAACGGCTGTTTGCCTCTGCATGTCACAGCTATCCCCAATTATTTCTTGGATTCTACCTGGGCAGTCAGTTCTATAGATTGGTGCTTCTAGAGAAGCCTTACCGATACAGTTAACGATTACAGTTAACGATGAAACTCCCAAACCTTCAAATTCCAGAATCCAAAATCTAAAATTGAGCAACTGAGCTGCTTTCCTGACCCCTAAGGACATACCACTGTAAGGACAAAAAGCATGGCTAAGAATTTGTTAGAGCAATTGCGGGAAATGACCGTTGTAGTTGCAGATACAGGCGATATTCAAGCGATCGAGAAATTCAAGCCTCGCGATACCACCACCAATCCTTCCTTGATTACCGCAGCGGCCCAAATGCCAGAGTATCAGGAAATTGTAGATGAGACATTGAAACAGGCAAAAGTAGATGCAGGATCGGCAGCCTCTGACCAAGAAGTAGCGGCCCTGGCGTTCGATCGCCTGGCCGTCTCCTTTGGTAAGAAGATTTTGGAAATCGTGCCTAAGCGAGTTTCGACTGAGGTAGATGCCCGCCTGTCCTATGACACTGAAGCCACCATTGAAAAAGGGCGGTACTTGATTGCGGAGTATGAAAAAGCAGGCATTCCCCGCGAGCGTATCCTGATCAAGATTGCCTCCACTTGGGAAGGGATCAAAGCTGCTGAAGTTTTGGAAAAGAAGGGATTCACTGTAACCTGACTTTGTTGTTTGGCATTCATCAAGCGATCGCCTGTGCTGAAGCTGGAGCAACGCTGATCTCACCTTTTGTCGGACGCATCCTGGACTGGCACAAAAAAGAAACGGGCAAGGACAGCTATGCTCCTGCCGAAGATCCTGGTGTGATATCTGTCACCTCGATTTACAACTATTACAAGAAGTTTGGCTACAGCACCGAAGTCATGGGCGCGAGCTTCCGCAACATTGATGAAATTACAGAACTGGCAGGCTGTGACCTGCTGACTATTTCCCCTGCACTTTTGGCCCAGCTTCAATCCACCGAAGCTGACCTGCCCCGCAAGCTTGACCCTGCTAAAGCAGCCGAACTGAACATTGAGAAGATCTCAATGGACAAAGAAACGTTTGACAAGATGCATGCCGAAGATCGGATGGCATCTGAGAAGTTAGCAGAGGGCATCGCTGGATTCACCAAAGCCTTAGAAACTTTGGAGACTATGCTAGCCGCTCGCCTTTCTAAGATGGGAGGCGAAACTCACCTCACCCACGCGGCTGAAGACCTATTCCAGGTCTATGACTTGGATGGCGATGGCTTCATCACTCGCGAAGAGTGGATGGGAACCGATGCTGTATTTGATGCTTTAGATCTCAACAAAGACGGCAAGATTACCCCAGAAGAAATGGGTAGGGGGCTAGGAGCCGCTCTGCATCTGGAAAAGTTGGCTAATCCATCGGATTAGGTAGGATGATCCCCCTTTTTTCTAGGGGGGTCAAACCGCTCTAAAGTCCCCTTTTTTCTGGCACCACAGCATGACAGTGCGGAGATCTAGGGGGATCGGCTCTTATTCAAGAAATATTGAAAACTATCCTGCCCCTCCGACAATTCTGTTACCTGGTATTCATATGTCTCTCGAACATCCGGTATTCTAAGGAAAACTTGTTAATTCCAAAGTAACCGCCCACATGACTCAAAAAGAGCAGAAAGATCCTAGTTTTCTGGTTGACCACCAATCTGTTGCCTCCCTGGTTGGACAACTGCACGAGTACTTCAAGGACTCTTGTTCGCACTACGAAATTGAGCGTAGCCGTATTGTCAGTTTGCTACATAGCACAACGGACGAGCAGAAAGAACAGGAGCTGATGTCTACCTTACGCAAGGTAGATACAGAAATTTCACTATTTGCAGTTTTGAGTGATGCGCTGGCGATCGCCGATCGGACTCTCCATACTCGCATTACCATGAACGAACTAGGATTAGATAACGAAGTCTACCGTATGCACTACGACCCTAACAAACAAACCTAATGGGCTTAAATATCTATTTTTTGCGGCATGGAGAAACTGCTTCTAGCCGAGCGGGTAGTTTCTGTGGCGAATTGGATATCGAACTCACTGCTGTTGGACAGGAAATGGCGGCAGCTTTTGCCACTGCCTATCGTGCCTTTCCCTGGACTGCCATTTATGCTAGCCCTAAGCGGCGGGCCATTCATACAGCACAGCCTATTTGTGAAGCGATCGGCATGGAAATGCAAATTCGGGAGGGGCTAAAAGAGATTGCCTACGGCAAATGGGAAGGGTTAACCCCCGCTGAGGTTAGTCTGAGCCATCACGATGACTACATTCGCTACCTGGCCGACCCAGGTTGGAATGGCCCCACCGGAGGCGAACGGGCCGTAGATATTGCTCGCCGAAGCAGTATTGTCTTAGATGAAATTGAGCAAAACCATCCCTCCGGAAATGTCCTCGTTGTTTCCCACAAAGCCACTATTCGGATCATGCTTTGCGAGCTATTGGGCATAGACGTAGGGCGGTATCGCGATCGCTTAGGCGCGCCGGTCGCCTCCGTTAGCATTGTTGAATTTGGCCCGCATGGGCCGCTATTGCATGCGTTAGGCGATCGATCCCATTTTCCCCCTCATCTTCGAGATTTGCCGGGCAGCTAATTGATAGGAGAGTCAGTCAGGTCGCCCCTGACACAGACTTGTAAAACGGGCGCTTGACCACCGTTGCTGGATAAGCCTTACCCCGAATCTCAATGTCTAAAGACTGACCCAATTTAGATAACGCCGTTGGCACATAGGCCAGGGCGATCGCATACCCCAAGGTAGGAGATAGCGTCCCACTGGTGACTATGCCCACTTTTTCACCCTGGTGCAGCACCGGATAGTCATGTCGGGCAATGTTCCGCCCCGCCATTTGCAGTCCGACGAGGCGGCGAGTCACGCCCGACTGTTTCTGTTGCTCTAAGGGCGATCGCCCGATAAACTCGCCTTTGCGATCGAGATGCACCAGCCAGCCCAAACCTGCTTCTAGGGGCGTTGTAGCATCATTAATATCTTGCCCATATAGCGCCATGGCTGCTTCTAACCGCAAGGTATCGCGGCAGCCCAAGCCACAGGGAAGCACACCCGATGCGAGGAGCGATCGCCACAATTGCACTGCTACCTCTGGATCAACCATCACTTCAAAGCCGTCCTCGCCGGTATAGCCGGTGCGAGCCAGAAATCCGGGCTGTCCTAGCACCGTGCCTGTGATATGTCCAAATCGTGGCACGGCTGATAGGTCTTCCTGCACAAAAGCTTGCAGCACTGGCACGGCAGCGACACCCTGGACAGCAATCAAGGCTTTTTCGGTTGAGAGATCTTGAAACTTGATCTGTGGCTCCAAATGGGAGAGCAGCCAGTGCTTGTCTTTGGCAGTGGTGGCAGCATTGACAATCGATGTAATCTGCGGCACTCCAGCGACTTCGCCCTGGTAATAAATAATCAGATCATCCACAATGCCACCTGCGGCATTCAACAGTACCGTATACTGTGCGGCTCCCGCCCGAAGCTGACTCAGATCCGACGGCACCAGTTGCTGCAACTGCTCAATTAAACCCACACCGCTCAAGACAAACTTGCCCATGTGGGAAATATCAAACATGCCTGCCTGCTGCCGCACTGCCTGATGTTCTTTGCCAATGCCGCTATACTGCACGGGCATTTCCCACCCGGAAAAGGGCACCATGCGGGCGTTCAGTTCCAGGTGTAGCGGGTAGAGCGGAGTCCGGGAGAGGGAAACAGCCGAATCTAATTCAGTCATGGGTTGAGGTTAGAAGATCAGGAGAAGGGGACAAAATCTTTCGAGGCAAGCCTATCGCCATTATCTCGCACCTTCAGGAAGGGCGATCGACTCCTCCACCCTGTACCCGTCTCACCCAAGTATCCCGTAGCGATCGCACCTCTAATCTTGTTAAACGAGTCTGATTAAACGAGGAGTGTCAAAATGAATCCGGATCAACTCCAAGCTCCCGTAATTTCGCAGCCAATTTTTCCCTTTGTTGCCGTTCGGCTTCTGCCTCTTGTTCTAACTCCACATAGGACAAAAACCGTCGTCCGTCTGGGCGAATAATTTCCAGGTTACTGCTGGTCAACTCAAACCGAACACCGAGGCGAGGGCTGACCCAGCCGGCAATTTCCTCAATCACTTCCAGTTGCGTGCCCGATCGCAGCCAGCCGCTGAAGTCAATCCGATCGGGGTCATACAGATAATATTCTTCGACCCCATAGCGCTCATAAAACTGCAACTTCTTCGCCATTTCAGTGAGCGTGTTGCCTGGAGAGAGCACCTCAAACACCACTTGCGGCGAGATGTTTGCCTCTTCCCATTGTTTGTAGGAACCGCGATCGCCCTTGGGTCTGCCAAACACGACCATAGCATCTGGCGCTCTGCGAATGACGTTATTGCCCTCAACTGGATACCAGAGTAGATCACCCGCAACAAATACATTGGCATCGTCTTTGAACAGCGCTTCTAGTCCATCTTTAATTTTGGTAATCCAGTTGAATTGCTTCGTGTTATCGGACATGGGCTGTCCATCGCTATCCGGGTAAACAACAGGCTGAGTCGAGGATTGAGAGTGCAAGATCATAGGGCTTTAACTCCACAGGTTGACTCCACAGGTTGACTCTACGGATAGCGATGCTTTTGGCCCGCATACACCCGTTGCACCACATCTGCCAAGCGCTGCATTGCCGCCACCAATTCTGCATCAGTGGCAGTCAAACTAATGCGGAAGCACTGGCGCGTATGCGACCAATCTTCTTGCAGCCCTGGAAAGAAAGGATTGCCTGGCACGAGGATAACACCCACCTGTTTCAGCAATTGATAAAATTCTCGATCGCTCATTGGCAAATCTTGCAGCCACAGCCAGGCAAAAATCGATCCTTCACCCAAGTGGATGAACCAGGGATATTGCAGGGCATTGCCTGATCCAGCGTAGATTCTAAGATGGCAAATTTTGCCTGATAATAAGGGCGAATCACCCGCGTCGAGATTTCTGCCAGTGCTCCAGAGCGAATGGCCCGAGCAGCGATCGCCTGGCCATAGCGCGATGAGTGAATACAGAGATTCGTCTGAAAAGCTTCTAAGACTTGAATGACTTGCTCATCCCCCAGGACAATTCCCACTCGCTCACCTGGTAAACCTGCCTTCGACAAACTCAAGCAATGCACAATATTTGGGCCAAAGACAGGCGACATTTCTGTGAAATTGAGGCTGGGGTAGGGAGGTGCGTAGGCAGAATCAATTAGCACAGGCACATCGTAAACTGCGGCAAGTGCGGCAATTTTCTCAACTTCTTCGTTTGTTAACACATTGCCTGTAGGATTGCAGGACGGGAAACAAGACAAATCCAGTTTGCTCACTGATGTCAAGCTGGCTAAAGTCAGGACGGTATTTAAACCGGTGAGGGACAGAGCTAAGTTCGATGGCTGGCTTATAGGCTTTCAAAGATTCTGGCACCAACGTCACACCGCCATAGCCGGTGTAGTCGGGGCTGAGGGGAAGAATAATTTGCTTGAGCCTGCCGTCTGGGGTATAACCGCCTAAAGCATTAGCAGCCAGGAAGTAGAGAGCTTGGCTGCCAGGCGTAATCAAAATATTGCGTTCTGTTAGCTTCAGCCCATAGCGATGGTTAAAGTCTGCTATCACGGCAGCAATTAACGGCTGATAGCCTTGGCTTGCCCCATAACGACAGACCACTTCGCCATATTCTGAACTAGCCAACAATTCCAGGGTGCAATCTCGCCAAAGCTGTTCCACTTCTGGCAAAATGACAGGATTGCCTGCACTGAGGTTAATAAACTCCTGGTCTGAATTCGATCGCAACGTCTCAACAATATCTTTCATAATCGCTCGCACCCCGCTGAGGTGGGACATGCGATCGCCAAATTGTGTTAGGGCAGGAGTGATACTCATGAGGGTAGAGCAAACAAAGGGTGCAGCAAACGAAAAGTCTTAAGTATCTTAATATCTTAGGGAACAGACTATCGCTTCTGCTGGCTATTTTCATGCCCTTATTCTGGATCTTCAATGATTATCTGTAGATCGAAAAGCCTGGAACCCTGCTTTTAAAACCTGGGTTTTAAATAGTTGTAGTGCACTTCACGCACCACAACTATCCGGTTTTCAATCTACAGATCAGGGTTCTTGGATCATCACACTTAAACTATGACTGTCTCGGATGGGTATGAGAGTTATAGTTCTTGTTCAGCACCGCTAATCTTGGCAGAGGAAAGGGCTTGACCAAAGCACTGATTAGCAAACTCCAACCCTTGGAATTCCAAGGGAGAACCTGAATGG
>JAAUOQ010000135.1 GCA_012034795.1 Leptolyngbyaceae cyanobacterium CRU_2_3 | reverse complement strand
TAGCTGTATTAACTGACTGAAGATATCGATCTTTTTTTTAATTCTTTGATCACCGTCGTGGGACTGATATGCAGCACACGGGCTGTATCTCGGATACCACTACCCTTGACAGCCATATCGCTAATCTGCTGCTTGACTTCGGGTGAATGGCCACAATAGGTATACTGCAAGATAGCTGCAATTGCTGACACCTTCATCACCGTATCATCTTAAGTAGAAAACAACAAGTCTGAAACACTACCATCCAGTGGGTCTTCGTCTTTGAAGAACAAGTACCGGTGATCGATCCAGTGGAGAGATTTATTAAGATGACGACGACTTCCCCTAGGGCAATTTTCAAGGATTCTTTCTCCTGCGTAGAGTTCAGTGCTGAACAGGGAATACTTTCTATACCTCTGGTGTCCTAGGGCAACCAGCATAGTCGTTTCCCACTTCTCCCATGCAAAAATCAATTTATAGCCGTATAAAAATTCGTAGCAGGGTAGGTTATGGACTCCTTGTCGATCGGTTGAGCTACAGGTTTGACAACTTTATGTCTAGAGGTGCTATTGCCCTAGTCAGTGGATTGGCGTTAGTTTCTTTAGCGTTTATCCTGCTGATGGGAGGCTTGGTCACTCTATCGGGCGTTGCCCCAGAAGGCAGCGATCGCCTTAGTTTGCCAGAAGCACTATGGGGGGTGCTAATGCGAACACTCGACTCCGGTACAGTGGGTGGCGATACAGGCTGGTTTTTTCGCTTGACCATGCTGTTCGTAACTTTTGGCGGCATCTTTGTGGTCAGTACCTTAATTGGTCTGCTCAGCAGTGGCATTGATGCAAAGTTAGAAGATCTTCGCAAAGGACGCTCACGAGTGATCGAATGCGATCACATTGTGATTCTGGGTTGGTCGCTCCAGATTTTTACCCTCATCTCTGAATTGGCACTGGCAAATGCCAACCGACCTGATACTTGCATTGTTATCCTCAGCCAAATGGATAAAGTGCAGATGGAAACTGAACTTTACGATATCTTGGGAAAACTGCCTCGAATACGGTTGGTTTGCCGCACAGGTAGCCCCAGCAGTATGGCTGATCTAGGAATCGTGAGCATTCATACAGCCCGCTCAATCATCATCCTGAATTCTACCCAGGATCGAGCGGATACTCAGTTGGTTAAGACGCTGTTGGCCATTACCAATATTCCGCGATCGCTGCCTCAGCCCTATCACATTGTGGCTCAAGTCCAAACCTCTAAAACTCTAGATGTCATTCATCTGGTTGGACAGAACAAGGTAGAAACATTGCTGACCAGTGACTTAGTTTCGCGCATCGTTGTGCAAACTTGCCGCCAATCGGGACTATCTACTGTTTACACGGAGTTGCTCAATTTTAGTGGTGACGAGATTTACTTCAAAGCAGAGCCGTCCTTGCAGGGGAAAACCTATGGCCAGGCCCTCCTCTCTTATAATAACTCTACCGTTATTGGCATTCAACACGCTAACGGAGCTATCCAACTCAATCCACCCAGCAATATTCTTCTACAAGCAGGTGAATGTCTTATCTTGATTAGTGAAGATGACGATACGATTCATCTGACCAACCACAGTAACGCTCCCATTGATCATCAAGCCATTCGGATGGCAAAACCAGCTCTAACCAGAGCAGAGCACACCTTAATTTTGGGTTGGAGCGATCGCGTCTACAACATTATTCAGATGCTTGATCAATACGTTGCGCCTGGCTCTACTGTAACAGTGGTGTCCGAGTTTCCAGCCGCAGAGGTGGAATTGTCCGAGGAGACACTCAAGCTCACGAAACAAACAGTGCGCTATCAACAAGGGGATCCGACGGATCGAGCGGTGCTGGAAAACTTCAATTTGACCCAGTACAATCATGCTGTTGTCTTGTGCAATCCAACTTTAGAGCCTGAGCAGGCAGATGCCCAAACACTAGTAACGTTGCTTTATTTACGGGACATTGCCGATCGCTATCACCACGACTTTCAGGTTGTCACCGAAATTTTGGATGTGCGAAATCAAGCGCTCGCTCAAGTTGCTCGCCCAGATGATTTCGTCATTAGTGAGCAAATCATTAGTTTGATGCTGGCTCAGGTATCTGAACAGAAAAGCATCAATGCGGTACTAACGGACTTATTCAATCCAGAAGGGGCAGAAATTTACCTCAAACCTGTTAGTAACTATATTACCGTCGAGCATTCCGTCAATTTCTATACCGTTGTCGAGTCCGCCAGACAACAGGGAGAGTCAGCGATCGGATATCGTTGCAAAGCTGATACCAACAATATGGCAAGGTCTTATGGCGTTGTGATTAATCCTCCCAAAGATCAACTCATTGAGTTTAAGCCTCAAGATGTAATTATTCTGTTAGCTGAAACCTAACGTAAAGTCAGACACTCCCGGCGAAGCCGGTGGCTTAATGAGGGTGACCGACTCAAAGGCGGATGTCCTCATCGGGGGCTTCTCATTAATGGACACTGAGCGGTTTGAACCTTTACTTTCATTGGGGTATGACACGATTATACTTCTGAGGCAACTTAATGTTGAAGGTGGTGCCTTGATTAGGTTGAGAAATGCATTGGATCGAGCCATTATGCACTTCTGTAACAATCTGGTAGCTAATCGACATGCCCAAGCCTGTCCCCTTGCCAATGGGTTTAGTAGTAAAGAAGGGATCGAAAATGCGAGACTGAATATCTTCTGAAATTCCTGGGCCATTGTCAGTAATGCTAACGACTACTTCTCTCTTTTCCAATGCTGTCGTAATGGTAATCCGAGGCGCAAGGCTTAGAGGCGCAAGGCTTAGAGGCACAAGACTTTTGCATCGCAGATGACGAGTTATGCATCGGCTGCCGATAGAATTCGTCAAGCGCATCGATGGCATTACTCAGAATATTCATAAAAACCTGATTGATCTGTCCTGCATAACACTCGATTTCGGGTAAACTTCCGTAGTGTTTAACAACGGTAATCTGATCTCGGAAGTTCGTGCCTTTCAGACGGTGATTTAAGATCAAAAGGGTACTGTCAATTCCTTCATGGAGATCAACAGGTTTAATTTCTGCTTCGTCTAGCCGAGAGAAATTACGGAGCGATCGCACAATGTCACGAATGCGGCTGGTGCCCACATCCATGGATTGCACAATCTTGTGTAAGTCTTCTTTCAAGAACTCAAATTCGATTGCCTTTAATCGAGTTTGGATTTGGGGATGGGCTTTAGGATAGAGCGTTTGATACAGATCAACAAGTTCAATCAGGTCATTGGAATAACCCTTTAGAGGGTCTAGATTAGCGTGAATAAAGTTCACTGGGTTGTTGATTTCATGGGCAATCCCAGCCACCATCTGTCCTAATCCAGAGAGTTTTTCGGTCTGTACAAGCTGGGCCTGAGTTTTTTCAGTTTTGCAGGGATGTTTCAGCTTTGGATTTAGCAACGGTTAAGTCGTCAATCAGGACAAATAGCTGTTCTCCCATAATGTGAAACGCTTGAGCGAGGACATTTAACTCTTGGTAATGGCTTACGGGCACACGCACCTGGAAGTTTCCTTTGCTTACTTCAGCGGCGGCGGCAGTTAAATGACGCAGTGGGCGTACTACATTGCGAGAGAATAAAATACCGCTGATGATGGCGATCGCAACGACCAATCCCAGTACAATTACCATGGCGACTAGAAGTTGCTTCAATGAATCTACTGCTTCTGATACCGGAATTTCAACTACAGTCAGCCAGTTGACATCTGGAACGATTGACACTCCACCAAAGACCCATAGCCCATACAGTCCGACGTAAGCAGAGGAGAGTTGAATGGTGTTTTAACCTGAGATACTCCTCTAGTTCGTAAATCATCGATAAAAGGACGGTTTGTAATATCGGTTAGGCGGTATTGATGCTGATTCTGCTGCCAGCGTTGAGCAATGACCAGATCGTGCGGATCGACGACATAAGCATAACCCGTATGTCCCACAGCCCTATTGTTAATTACAGTCCAAAGAAAGCGAAGGTTAACACGAGCCATCAGTACGCCGTCAACCTTGTCTTGCTGGTCATGAATTGGCACGGCAAAGGTCACAATCGGAATTTGTTCCGCTGATGTTCTCTGTGGGCTTACCAGTTCAACAGGACTCACCACATCTGCATTGAGGTTAAATGTTTGTTTGAATGTTCGAACCACTTGTGTGTCTTGAGCATCTAGACTTAGCCCATAGGGTGACAGCATCACCGTCGTATCGCCTTGCCGATCTAAAACTGCGATCGCTTCGTAGGCATCATTTTGTCGAACCAACCCTTCCAGCATCGATTGCTGAATAGATTTGGGCAATTCTGAAAACCCTTGAATCCGAGAGAGATACCCTAACTTTCGCTGCAAATCTGTAATATAGGTGGAAATTTCCTCAGCAAAGACCTCAGAGCGAGCCTGCTGAATCATCAACACTTGATCAAGATGATCCTGGGCACTCAGGCAAATAAGGGCATGTTGATTACCAGTAAAACTAGCTGAGCGCAACTAGCCCAACAATCCCATATTTCAGATGGACAGCAAGAGACGGTACTCGATGATGGAACGATCGCCTCATAAATAGACTTTAGAGATCCCTATTATGCCCGATACAGTAGTTTTTAATATTCATTATTGCTCAACATATATAGCAATCCCAAGTGATTAATCCCAAGTGATTTGTGAGAAGGGATGGAGAGGGAAAGAACTCTTTCTGATGGAACGCTTCTCCAAACCCCTCTCCGGGTTTCTCTTGGCTAGATTTATGTTTGAGGGTATTTTAGGTATAAATACGGCCATGATATGGAGCGTTGGCAATATTTGCCATACAGTATTTGCTATAGTGACATTTGCTATAGTGACAAGTCGATCTTGCCGGTCATGATTATTTTTTTTAATTGTTTCTATTTGGGCTATCTCCGTTTCACTGAGTAATTGATGGAAAGGCGCAATTGCATTCACACCTTCCTGAAGTCCAAATTTGTACTGCTTGCCTTCCCAGCGTCCGGTTTGAGCCAAAGTGGCCGCTTTGAGAACGGCAACAGAAAAATCCTCAACCATACTGCTCAAAACCGTATCGGGAGCTAGATTATTTTGATCGACAGCCCATCCGATGGTTTTAACACCTGCTTTCTGCGCCAGGGTATGAATTGGCACTCCAGCCAGATCCGCATTGACTGCAATTACATCGAATCCTTCCCTGATCAGAGCTGCTCCAACCGCCTTTCCCTTTTCAACATCGTCCCAGCTATGAACCCATTCTGTTTTGGTAATAATCTCTGGGTGAATGGATTGTGCACCTCGTACAAACTGTTTGGACTGCCGCTCGGTGTGGGGATAGATTTCGCCACCTACCAGAGCCACCTTATTTGTTTTGGTTTTAATGGCAGCAATGGCACCTGCTAAGTAGCCTGATTCATCGGAGTTGACTGTAATTGTACCTAAGTTGCGGTTATTACTGTCTTCAGAACCGACCACAGCAAATCGGATTCTAGGAAACTCTTTTGCTACTGTGGTGGCTGCTTTGATAAATTCACCCCCAAAGCCAACAATGAAGTCTACACCTGCTTTAGCATAGTTGCGAAACTGTTGTTCCTGTTCAGCCTTTTTCACATTGTCGCTATATTGAACGGAGGCGGAAAGTTTTTTCTGAATTAGCTGCCCACTGGTATAACCCATTTGGCTCCATCCTTGATCCTGCTTGGGCCCTGGTAATAGGATAGCGACTTGAAACTGCTCGGTGGGCGTTTCTACAATTGAAGGTGCTGAATTCCCAACTATGCCGGAACAAGCTACCACAAGGCTACCTAAGCAGACTAAAAAAAGATACTGAATCCAATGCCGAACTCCAGTCATAGCAATACTCCGAACAGTTTTTGAGATAGAGGCTGAAACCCACATTCTACTGTTAGCGATTTTAAAGTTGTCCGAACTGTTCTCATAAGTGGACACTCTTCATTCTAATAATTGTCCTAGAGTCCCCAGTTTTTCAATAAATTGAACAACAACGACCACTAAAATTTACTGAATTCTATCCAATCAAAGTAGTAATTGCTGCAACGAGTTGGTCTGGCTCTACGGGCTTCGGAATATGCCTGTGAAAACCGGCTGCGATCGCCCGCTGATAGTCAATTTCTCCCGCATAAGCCGTTAGCGCGATCGCTGGAATTTGTCCGCCTTTTTCAGGAGACAAAGTCCGAATCTGTTGGATCAGGGTATAGCCATCCATATCTGGCATCCCAATGTCACTGACTAACACATCGGGTTGAAAAGATTCCAAGGTTTCCAGCACTTCAGCCGCCGAAGCAACAATGAGGGCTTGTGCTCCGTATTGGGTCAGCAATATGGTTAATAGATCACGAGCATCGGGGTCATCATCGACAGCAAGCACTCGAATCCCCCTAAGATCGAGCGCTTTGTTGAGTCAACTTATTGATTTGCTTGATTGCTGGTGCATCTCTCAACAGTGGCAACCGAACCGTAAAAGTGGCTCCCAACCCTTCACCAGGACTCTCAGCTATAATAGTGCCCCCGTGAGCCTCAACTAATTGGCGGACGATCGCCAAACCCAATCCCAGTCCTCCATACTTCCGTGTCGTCGAAGCATCTTCCTGCCGGAACGATTCAAACAGGTGGGGAAGAAAATCTGGGTGGATGCCTTTACCCGTATCAGTAACGCTGATCTGAGCATAGGAATAGATAGGCAAGGGGATAGATGTAGGATTACCTGGTTCCCTCATCCACTCAGGTGCTCGCTCTCCCTGCACTTTCTCTAGTTTCACCTCCACCTGTCCCCCTTCAGGAGTAAACTTGATGGCATTAGACAGTAAGTTCCAAATCACTTGTTGGAGACGGGTAGCATCACCCGATACTTGCCCAATGTTCGGTAATCCAAGATGAAGTGAAATGGATTTACCCAAGGCTGCTGTACTGACCGTATCGATCGCAGCTTCAATCACTACGGAAAGATTAACGGCGGTAATATTCAGGCTCAGTTTGCCCCTCAGAATTTTGGCAACATCCAGCAGATCATCAATCAATTGAGTCTGTAATCTGGCATTTCGCTCAATGCTAGCAAGGGCTTCAGCCACGCGAGTTTCGTCAAACTTACGAGTTTGCAAGAGCTTTGCCCAGCCTAGAATGGGGTTCAAAGGCGATCGCAGCTCGTGAGAGAGAATCGCCAGAAACTCGTCTTTGATGCGGTTGGCGCGTTCGGCAGCTTCCCGTGCCGTTTGTTCTCGTTGGAGAAGCTGTTCTCGTTCGGCTTCAATCCGCTTGCGATCGGTGACATCTGTGAAAACGCCAATGTAGCCAATCACAGTACCGTCAGCGTCCGTTTCCGCCAGTGCCTGACAAAAGAACCAAACCACCTGATTGTCTGGGCGTATACACCGCCCTTCACTCTGAAAAAGCCCTCTTTGCTGAGCGTTTGCACACCACTCCAGCCAAGCGCTTATGAGGCGATCGCGGTCATCTGGGTGCAGCGTTTGCACCCATCCCATCCCTAATGCCACCTCTGCGGATTGTCCTGTTATTTCAAACCAGCGACGGTTGATATAGACACAGTTATCGGGAGCATCAAACCGGAAAATGATAGCAGGAGAGGCTTCTGCCAATGTAGTAAGCTGACGTTCGCGCTCCTGTAAGGCTTGTTCTGCCCGTCTGCGATCTGTAATTTCTTCACAGACTGTGCTGATGCCAATTACGCGATCGCCATGCTTAAGGGGTAAGAAATGCTCTAACCAAATACGCGGTGTACCCGGCTGCGCTGGAGTTTCTCCCCGAATTTCTATATTCAGCCGGGGTTCTCCCGTTTCTAGAATGGGACGTAGGATAAGCTCAGCAGCATCTGCCAGATTTGGCAGCAACTCGCGTACCGTATGACCCAGATGGGCTTCAATAGGATACCCATTCATCTCTGCAAGCCGCTGGTTAATTCTAACAAACCGCAAATCAGTATCTAAGACATTTAAACCAATAGGGGCGATCTGGTAAATGGCTTCAATTTCCGCCAGTTGCTGTTGCAATTGCACCTGATTTTTCTGGAGTTCTACTTCGGCTCGTTTGTGCTCGATAGCCATCTCTAGGCGAATGCGAGTAGTTTCTGCTTCATGCTCCCGACGTATATTCTCGGTGAGCACCTGATGCATTTGAGCGCTGGCTAGAGCTGCCGCCAGAAAATCTGCCAGACTGGTCATCACTCGTAGATCTTCCAGGTCAAACTGCTGCTGCTCGTCATGTGACAGCATCCAGATTGTTCCTAGCGCTTGCCCTTCTGATAGAAGCGGTACAACTAATGCCTCTACGATGATCGGTGGCTCAGCCTGTTGCAGGTCTGTGAAATAGCGAGCAGGATATGCATAGAGTTGAGCACTGCCTCGTTGTAAACAAATACCACAGGGGTCAAAGTCGCGGTGTTGGGTATTGCCCTCAAGCCTGCCATAGGCTCCAGCCCAAGCTACCCAGCGGAAGATTTCTGCTCCGCTTGGAGATGTTTCAATCAAACTCATGCCAGCGGTTCCGGCATGACAGAGATCCTTGGCAATCTGAGTAAAGTGTTGCAGAAAGATATCGAGGGGTTGCGTTAATTGACGAACCAAGTCCCGCAGTACCTGATTCTCAGATGCCAGATTGGCAGGTCTGTTCGATCGCTTAAACAGTTGATCTGTAATCAGGACATCGCTCTCATCAACCATTTCACCCATCACAACTTTCCCACTAGAACATGCTTGTTCAAAAGCGCCTGCTGCCACGAACAATTTCTGGGGAGGAATCGCTACTCCCAGTGTTCTCCCTAGAGGGTAGAGCCCTAGATTTCCCAATATAGCTTAACTAAGGGCTAGCAATTGAATATCCCTAAAAATCTTCTCACAGAGATGACTGCCATCTTTAGGATGAGAAAGTTCGATATCGCCACTTATTCAAATGAGCTTCTCCAATTGCAGCATAATGTTGCTCCTGCGCCACAAGATTTCGCAACTCTGCAATCACCTGCTCTTGTTCCTCACATTGCCGTCGAAGAATCTCGTAGCGTTGCTGTTGCGTCATCTGTTCCATAACTTGATGGTTCAATTCAGTTTGCAATCCTGCTACTTGTTTCTGCACACTGCTAAGAGTGTCAAGAGTCACAGTATCAGAGACGATCTGAGATTTTACAGCATCTGATTTTAGCTGGATAATTTGTTCAGACAAGCGTTGTTCCATATGCTGATCAAGCCTGGCAATTTTGTTATGTAATTGCTCAATGGTTTGGGCCTGCTCATTCGCTTTTTGCTGCAAGATACTATAACTATCTTGTTGAGCAGATTGATCTAATTTTCGCTGCTCTAGCTGCCCTTGCAGTATATCGATCGCTCTAGCTTGCTCGGTTGAAGTTTGTTGCAACGCTATGTAGTTGCTTTGAACTGTCTCTAATTGATTTTTGAGCGCTGCAAACTGTTGTTGCAATTCGTTAATTCCATGGACAGAATCATGCGGAGGCTCACTGATTTGCGGAGGGAACGGTTGGGCATCTAATCCAATGCTTTCATCCTGAGTGGCATTGGGCGCAGCAGATTGGGGGGATGCATTAGTCTCACCACTGGGCTTTCTTGTAGTTGCCGTAGATTGGGGCTGATTGCCCGATGCCGACGAGGATCTCGCGCGGGCTGTTGTTTTGCTCCGAGACGAGTTAGTTTGACTTTTTCTTGCCATAAACGCCTTCCTCCGACAGATCCGACGGAGTCATTATAGTCTATTTGATCTCGTCTGCATCTTTACTCATAATACTTAGCAATACACTCCTTGGTTTGTGT
>JAAUOQ010000134.1 GCA_012034795.1 Leptolyngbyaceae cyanobacterium CRU_2_3 | reverse complement strand
GTACAACGATGATTTAGTGGTTTTTGGGGCGCGACGACGCGCGCCCCAAAAAACCATTTGCGATCTACTGAGCATTCGCCAAAAACTAGCTAGAAGCAGGGCGATCTCTAAAGAGAAGCCTCACACCCCCGATC
Organism: Leptolyngbyaceae cyanobacterium CRU_2_3; assembly: GCA_012034795.1. Taxonomy (GTDB): domain Bacteria; phylum Cyanobacteriota; class Cyanobacteriia; order Elainellales; family Elainellaceae; genus Drouetiella. The sequence goes on along the minus strand of JAAUOQ010000134.1, from coordinate 9,699 downwards.
TACTCTGTTATTATGGCTATTGAAACTGGGGTTGTAGCTCAGCAGGATAGAGCGGCCGCCTCCTAAGCGGCAGGTCGCGCGTTCGAATCGCGCCAGTCCCGTATTTCTCAAACCGCTGAACTGCCAAGTTGGTAGTCATAAGCCCAAGTCTGTAATATCGATAGATTGGCTAGTAGCCAACGGATTTTGTGAATGGTGCTTATTGTCCTAGCTGTTTGAACAATTCCATCAGCTTGCGCTTTCGAGCGTATAGATGGACAAGCTGTGCGCGATAGGCTGACCATTCTGATTGTTGTCCTAGCTGTAGGTAAGCTGCTCGCACCTGCTTCAGCCACTTCACAGCCTGATCGTAGCGATCGGCTTTACCCTGCTCCATGATGGGTTCAGCCAGAGGACGCGCCTTTTCAATGACCCAGTCGGGATGGTGAGGGATGGCTGCTTCCATCACCCGATGCACCAATTCAGACCGGTAGTAACTGTCCTTGATAGTGGCGATCGCGTCATCAATTAACTGCTCGTGCAAGAAGATATCCACCTTGGCTTCTTCTGCACCCCAGTCGCGATAATGGCGCAAGGTTTCTAGCAAGTATGGTTTGACATCTGTCCAGATATCCCCTGCCAGATCCTCAATCTTGCGATAGTCGCGAAAAGAGGGCTTAGTTTTGAAAGCACTGATTCTGGCGGCTAGAGCAATGGGCTGATTGCCTAGTCCTTCTGCCAAATCGCTAGCCCAGGTGGCTAAGGTATAGAGACAATTTCCTGGTAGGCTCAGTCCGGCTTGAGCAATTTCCAGGGCTTCAGGGACATGCTGCTGTTCTCGTAGAGTTTGTGCCAGAGCAAACGCTTCTTCAGTAGTAGCCAGATCGGTCTGGGCAGCAGTCATGGCTTCCTGCACCCGCCCCAACACTACCAACTTGGTGAGGTGTTGGGTGGTTTGCCCTTCGGCTGCTGCCAGATGCAGATACTCCTCTTGACGATGCTGGCGATCGAGCAGTTGCAGCCGGATCAAGGCCAGATCATCCGCAAAGTCTGGGGCTTCCCCTTCCCAGGCTCCCTGATCTGTGAAGTTGCCTTGGAGAACTTGTTGCAGCGGTGGATAGTCCCAGCCTTGCCGGAGTGCTTCCAGACTCATGTCAAAGTTGCCATCTAGTTCATCCTGCCAGGTTTCTAGCATGACGCCTAAATCGATCTTCTGTTTATCTATTCAGTTCAGCGCTGAGAATTGCTGCTGTCCAGGCTTGATTCAATAATTGAACAACCTCTTCGCTATTAGCTCCATACTCTGCCAGATCGTCCCATCCCTCAGCACAGGTGGCTGTGATTGCTTCCAGGATGGCGATCGCACTATTACCGTCTCCCTGCTCGGTAAATGCTTCAGCTTTTTCGATGACCTCCCACAAAGGGGCAGCGATCGGATCTTCCTCCCAGCCATCCTCCAAATACCGCACTCCATCTCGCAAGATTTGCTTCACCTGACGCCGGAACGGAGCCGGATCGATCATAGTTTGGCGAGGCAGTTTGGCAGTTTGAGGTTGGGTAGTTTGGGGTTGAGGAGTAATGGTAGTGATGAGAGTAACATGGCGATCGATGGGATCTACCAACTCAGGTTGCTCTGCGACCAGATCCTGAATCAATCGTTGGGTTTGGACCGGATTGAGGCGATCGAGTAGTTTTTCTAGAGTTGGACGCTGTTCTAACGCATTGGGTTGACGAATACAAGTCAACAGGGTGGCAATGATATGCTTACACCAGCCCTCAAAATCATACGGACAAGTGCAAGTCGCTGAAGTAATGCCACCCGCATCAAAGCGGATGCCGACCCGATAGGGTTTGACTTCGCTGCCTTCAATGTCTGCTTGAATCTGATTACCGCGTTGGGTCAATAGCGTGACGGCTCCAGAGTGATAGTAATTTTCTCCGCGATCGAAGGATTGAGGCGTGGCATTGTGGCGGATACTGGCTTCGCTGATAAGTAGAGTCGTCATGGGGGCAGATGCTAAGAATGTCTCTTGTTTCTGGGCTACGTTATCAACCAATGCTCGTATTCTAAGTTTTTTAGCTTTGGAAGCCGGAGGCAGCCATGCGAAAGTTTTCGGTAGAAGTCAGTAGGTATGGATACCCTTAATATGTATACCTCCAGTCGCCAAACTTGTGCCTCGTTGTACTACGACTAAAAAGTTTGGGCGATCGATCTAGCAGCTTGATAGAAGGAAACTTTGTAGACTGGAACTGCTTGTTAGACAGTGTGGTCAAACTAGAGATATCTCTGAGCATCTGGGGCAAACTGAAAGACAATGAAACAAAAAGTAGTAGGTGATATTACCATGACGAATGGCTTAAATGAGCGTATGGAACGACTGGAGGTAGATATGCAAGCTGTCAAAGAAGTCTTGCAAAAGATCGTAGCTCAACAGGATCGCACCCAACGACAGATCAGTCAACTTGTTCAATTGCAGCAGCAAACTGAACTCAGCGTCGATCGGTTGGGACAGCGGGTTGATAATTTTGTCGTTGCGGCTCAACAGGTGATCGCCAATCATGGTGAGCAGATTGAACGGACAGAATCTGCTGTCAGTTTGCTAGCTGACTCTGTCAGTAAGTTCAATCAAAGTGTCGAAGCTCTCTTGGAGTCTGAATCTCAAGCCGCAGGACAGTAAAGTGCGATCGCGACTGACTGATTGGATGGGGATATGATACTAAAAAAACTATCTGTAAAAACTATCTGTCTCCTGCTCATTACATCTTTTCAGTCGCTAAGTCTTCTCAGTTCCTGGGGCTTCTCAGCCTCTATACCCAGGGCTCCGATTAGCAAGTCCATCTGATATTTATGGCGCTGGCTCTCGATTGTCATAGGGTAGTTCATCCTGAGTGAGTGGAATAGTGACGCCTATGCCAATTTAGCCGGGGTCATCACAAGGGTCGCCCTTAGAGCCTTTGGTTGCTTTGATAGGCTTGCTTTGATTAAGTTGCTTGGATTGGTTGTAGCGATCGCCTGGCCCTGCTTACTAGATTTTCTGGCAAACCGCTTGTAGTGTAGGAATTTGGAGCAGGCTGAGGATCGGTTGCCTAATTCATTAGCATTGAGCAAAGGTCAAAAATAATTGCAGCTTTTGTGTAAGAAAAAGCACCAAGATTTAGAAATACCCTCTAAAATTTCTGTGGGCATAGATTTCCTAATGATTTAAGGCGGATTTCGCCAGGTGCTTTTGTAGAAAATTGAATCAATCTCTGGCGAACTCATGATCTGGACAAATTTGGCAATGTTAGTTGCAGGGCTAGGGTTGGGTACCATAGGAAGTTGGTGGATAGGACGTTCTAGCCCGAAATCTCCTGAGCCTGCTAGCACGATCGCTTCCGTGATGCCCTCCCATCTTGATCCAGTGACTTTTGAGCTTGAAAAACAGGCTTTTGAGCTTGAAAAACAGGCTTGGAAGGCTCAGCTTCGGCAAGCCCAGTTGTCCTATGGCATGGCAACTGAAATGGAAAAGTTCAAATCAGGCTTTTTGGCACGATCGTCTCACGAACTGCGATCGCCCATCAACAGTGTCATCAGCTTGCATCAACTTATTTTGGCAGATCTATGTGAAAGTCCAGATGAGGAACGAGAATTTATTGCCCAAGCCCAGACATCGGCAGAGAAGATGTTGGGTTTACTCGATCGCTTAATCAGCCTCTCCAAACTGGTATATGGCACAGAACCGATGCAGATTCAACCCCTACACCTCGGAGAAGTATTGGCTGAAGTGCAACATTTTACTGAGCTACAGGCCCAAAACCGCAGCTTACGTTTAGAAATTTCGCTGCCTGAACCCACTCTGTGGGTTCAGGCCGATCCGCGCTGGTTGCGACAGGTATTGATTAGTTTAATTGATATGCCAATGAGCCTGATGCAAGAAGGATATATTCGCCTTCAGGCTCAAGTTGAGACAGACCAACAGCAGGTGAATATTTTGATAGAAGATCAGCGTCCCGTGGAGTTTTGGCAGGAGCCGGTAGACTGGCTGAATGCGGTGAAAGTGGGATCAGAAAAATGGCTTCCTACGAAAGAAGCAGTACAAATGCATGTAGAAGGAACTAGAGTAGCGAGTAATATCCCTTCTCCTGGACTAAATTTGTTAATGGTACAAACCCTCTTAGAGAGGATGGGGTGCAGATTGGAGATTTTGGCAACTCCTCTGACTGAGACAAAGCCGATTGAAGATGCTGCCAACCCCTTATCAGGCTTCACTCGCCTCCAGTGCTCTTTACCTTTAGCAGTGGCCGAAACGAAAATGGAATTAGAAAAAGCTAGCAAAATGCCCCAATAATGACCCAATAATGTGTGGGTAAGGGAGAAGGCTAGTCAGACAGATTGATCGACTCTATAGACCTTGTAGAAAATGGCTTGATTTCTTAGCTAGAGTCAAGCAAGCTTGAGTATTTACTTCCTAGGAATAACGTCTTAGCATAGGGCTAAAATATAAAGCAACTCTTAAGTTTTAAGTTCAGTTGATGTGGAGCAGCTACTTTTGATCGATCCCCCAACTTTAAGGCTATTGTGGCAAGTTGTTGAGGAGGTACGACCCTGTGATCTCCTAAGCTTGAGCGATCCAGACCTAGTTGTGCAGCTTTTAAGCCTGATGCTTCGCAGAAAAGTTCTTACCTCAGAAGAGATTAGCCTTGTGCGTCAATATCTTCACACTAAGCTCTCCCTAATTCGTGACTTAGCAGAACTAAAGGCTGCATAATAATGCTTGCGTAGCTACCTAACGATCTGGGTTTATTTTATATTTACCTTCCTGATGGGTTCCCGTTTTAGGCTGTTGAATTTGTTCTGACAAAACTCAGAATGTTGCCAAGACACGTCTTTGAGTGACAGCTAGGCTTGAGTCGTGAATTTAAAGAAAACAAAAGTCATTAATATTGCCAAAGAAGTAAAGGTGTGGAAGAGAACAGCAAAGAAATTAAGAGCAAAGATAAAGATGCTGCGCCGATCGAGGATCTAGCTTACTTTGACATGATGCCGGTGCCTGAAAGATTTACACAATCTCGTGGAACTTTTGAGGCTCGTGGAACTTTTGAGGCTCGTGGGACTTTTGAGGATCAGCCCAATCAACGAGTTGCGCTTTTCATCGACGGGTCAAACTTGTTTTATGCAGCCCTACATCTCAATATTGAGATTGACTATGCCAAATTGCTACTGAAACTCACGCGAGGTCGGCAATTACTAAGGGCATATTTTTATACCGGTGTGGATGGTACCAACGAAAAACAAAAGGGATTTTTACTCTGGATGCGGCGCAACGGCTATCGAGTTGTGGCCAAAGATCTAATTCAACATACCGATGGCTCTAAAAAAGCCAACTTGGATGTGGAAATTGCTGTTGATATGATGCTGCTGTCAAAATATTGCACCACCATGGTTTTACTGAGCGGAGACGGCGATTTAGCCTATGCCGTCAATGCGATCGCCTATCAGGGGGTAGAAGTAGAGGTCGTCAGTCTCCACTCCATGACTAATGATGCCTTGATCAATGTTGCCGATCGATATATCGATTTGTCAGCAATTCGAGAAGACATCCAAAAGACGTGGTAAAGCTGGCTAAAGTTGGGGCAATTTACTGGGGGCAATTTGCTGATCGCCTAGTATGCATTTTCCCTCCAGAACCACTAAATCATCCTCTTTGGCAACGGTGCATTTGCGAATAAATTTTTCGATCGCAAAGGTTTGTTTCTGCTGCATTCTTTCAACCGCTCTGGTAATTTCGGGGGTAAATTGCTTGAGCCAATCTCCAATGGGGATTTGTCCATACTCATCCACTTCTATAGTGGAAAGGTAGCGACGATCAATCATCCAAAAATCAATCCCATAGTGACGCACAAAGTGACGGACATCGGATGTTCTCAGGCTGTATTGTGCGTCAATTAAATCTACAATGCGCTGACGAATGGGTTTATAGTAGCCGGGCTGATAGGGTAATGCATATTCTCTGCCCACCAGAATCGATCGCTGCGAGAAAGCCGGGATATTATCAACTTCTTTAGCTAGCGAAGCAACCAAAATATCTTTCGGTTGCTGAGCAAAAAACTCGTACAGGCTGGAAACTGTCCCTTTCACATAGGAAGTCTTAGGAAACAGGTACAGCTTAGGAGACAAGAGGACAACAACACCCCAAAATAAAACAAAGGCGATCGCCAGTCCCTGTCTGAGTAAATCCTGTCTTGGCGGCACAGCTTTGCGTTCTGCCCAGCCCAAAGCGTTATCCAGTAGCAGTGTCACCACAATTGCGCCCGCAAAAGCAGTCATGATCTGGATAGTATACTGGGTGTAGCGGCTTGGCAGATAGAGCCGAAATAACAGCAGGTGGGCAGCAAAAAACATTCCCAAGGAAGCTAGCCCCACCTGAGCAAAAATGCCAAGATGTCGCAATTGGGTGGCTAATGGAAAGCGCGATCGCAGCCTTAAGACAATCGGAAACAAAAATAGTGCCAGCACCGACAGGGGCATCATCCAAAAGAACAGACCGCTCCGTTTGCCGAAAATCCAGAATATCCAGAAGTCATTGGTAAAAAAGCCGATCGCGCTTTCATGGCAAACTCTGGCATCGTACGAGCTTCAGCAGCCGTGATCACGGCACCATAAATAGATTGATCTAAAGCGTAAGGCAGCAAGACAATCAATATGAGCACCAGTCCTGCGGCGCAGAAGAGATAGGTTTGGCGATTAGCCGTGAGGCGCAGCTTGCGACCTTGCCAATCGACCAAACGAAACACGAGTGTGCCCGCCATGATCAAGGCAAATTGCGGATAAAACATTCCTTGCAAAAAGATGGCAGTCAGGCACGGCAACAGCGAACCACGCAGCAGATAATACAAAAATGCCAAAAAGCAAGGATAAAGGAACGATCGCGCTGTTCCTGAAACCAAATCATCCTGCACCCAAAGATTTTGATTCAGCACCAGAGAGCCGATGAATCCCGCTAAGGGCACAGGCAGTAACTCAAGACAGATGCCAAACGCATAGGCTGTGGTGATCAAGCCCAGCACCATCGGCAAAAACTTGTTAAACAACAACGGGTTGATGCCCAATAGGGCGGGAATGCGGTAGAAAAGGTGGTAGCCTGTGGGCGCAATCGACTGAAAGTAATCGGCGATCCAATCGTTGGGAAACAAGCTGGGATCGAGAAATCGCTGCATCCAGAAGACATGTTGTCTGGCATCATCTTGCACCACATAGTCGGCTCTAAACCCCTGTTGAAGCCCCAAAATTCCGAACAGCACTGCGAAGGTAAGGCTAAGAACGAACCAGAAGCGGAGGCGCGAAGGTGGCACTTTGGCTACAGGGTCGGTCAGAAAATGATGCAATTGTGAAATCAGCATGCAGCACTCGTTCAATAGACAAATAGCGGTCTTAAGGGTTTTAGCAGTGAGGTGGCTTTCCTGATCTTTGGGAATTTGTAAACCTGATCTTTGTAAACCAGGGCAAAGCATCCAAGCCAACCATGACGCTTGGCGATCGCAGGAGTTCCTTCAGCGGCAAGCTAAAGAATACTACGAATGATTGGTCTGTAGGTAAGGCAAGAAATTTCTATAAAACTATGTATCAAGGTTGATGTCGCTAGAAACACTTCTCGTGGTTAGATATTTTTGAGATGATCCTTCTACCTCACTGCGCTGAATACCATGCCCAAAGTTAAGCCAGTTGCTCCTGATGTCCAGCTAAGCAGCCCTCAATATTACATTAGCCGCGAACTAAGTTGGCTAGAGTTTAATCGGCGCGTGCTTCATGAAGCATCAGATCTACGCACTCCCATGTTGGAACGGCTAAAATTCACTGCTATTTTTAGCTCCAACTTAGATGAATTCTTCATGGTAAGGGTAGCAGTCTTGAAGGAACAGGTAGAGGCACAAGTTGATATCACGACCCCCGATGGGCGATCGCCTCAAGAACAATTGGATGCTATCAGCGAAATTCTGCGCCCTATGGTCACAGAACAACATCAAAATTTTGAAAAAGTTTTGCGCCCCCAACTTGCCTCACATGGTGTTCATCTGGTTGATTACATTGACCTGAATAAAGAACAGCGTTCCTATTTACACCGTTATTTTGATGAACAAATTTTTCCAGTTTTGACCCCTCTCGCCTACGACCCCAGCCACCCCTTTCCGCTGATGTCTAACCTCAGCCTTAACCTGATGGTGATGGTCAAAAATCCAGAAACTAGCGTAGAGCGATTTGCCAGAGTCAAAGTACCCGATATTTTGCCCCGCTTCATTACTTTTCCTGCCGAACTGCGCCAGCATCAAGAACAGGTTAGTCTATGGATGGGTGTGCCGTTAGAGCAGGTGATTGCTCATAATCTAGAGTCTTTGTTCCCAGGCATGACCATCTTGGAGTATTCCCCGTTTCGGGTGACCCGCGATGCCGATTTGGAGGTAGAAGAAGACGAAGCGGATGATCTGCTGCTAGCCATTCAGCAGGAGCTTCGCAAGCGCCGGTTTGGTGGCTCAGTGGTGCGCTTAGAAATTCAGTCTTCCACGACGGCTCCAGTACGGGAGATGTTGATGGAGAAAATGGAAGTCAGCCAGAATGATGTCTACGAAGTGGATGGGCTGTTAAACCTCAAAGATTTGATGTCTTTCTTATCTTTGCCTATGCCAGATCATAAGGATGAACCTTGGGTCGCTACAGTACCCCCTCGGTTACAGGCATGGCACGAATCACCGGATACTGCTGGAGATATTTTCTCAACGATTCGGCGGGGAGATGTTTTAGTGCATCATCCCTATGAATCATTTAGTGCCTCAGTTGAGCAATTCATTGCCGCAGCAACGCTTGATCCGCAGGTGCTAGCTATCAAGATGACCCTATACCGGACGTCAGGCGATTCTCCGATTATCCAATCTTTGATTGCAGCCGCTGAGAACGCCAAACAAGTTGCCGTACTGGTAGAACTCAAAGCCCGATTTGACGAAGAAAATAATATTAACTGGGCTCGCAAATTAGAGCAAGCGGGTGTGCATGTCGTGTATGGCTTTATGGAATTGAAAACCCATACCAAGGTAGTGCTGGTAGTGCGCCGGGAGAGCATGAGTGGCGCGGCTCAGGAAACGCGAATGCGCCGTTATGTCCACATTGGGACAGGCAACTACAATCCTAAAACTGCCAAACTTTACACTGATCTAGGATTACTGAGCTGTCGCGAAGATTTGGGTGCAGACCTCACAGATTTGTTCAATTATCTAACAGGCTTCTCGCGGCAGCGCTCCTATCGCAAGCTACTGGTGGCTCCAGTCAATTTGCGCGATCGCATGGTTGCCCTAATTCAGCGGGAAACTGAACATTGCAAAAACGGCAAACCGGGTCGAATTCTTGCCAAAATGAATTCTTTGGTTGATCCAGAAATTATCAGAAATTTATATGAAGCATCCCAGGCAGGCGTGCAAATTGACGTGATTGTGCGAGGAGTCTGCTGCTTGCGGCCGGGGGTTCCAGGAGTCAGCGAAAACATCCGAGTTCTCAGCATCATTGGGCGTTTCCTAGAGCACTCGCGGATTTTTTACTTCCCCAACAACGGACAAGAAGAAGTCTATATTGGCAGTGCTGACTGGATGACCCGTAACCTCGATCGCCGTGTAGAAGCCATTACCCCAGTAGAAGACCCCAACCTGGTGCAGGAATTGAAGGATATCCTCGATATCTTGATGCGGGACAACCGC
>JAAUOQ010000133.1 GCA_012034795.1 Leptolyngbyaceae cyanobacterium CRU_2_3 | reverse complement strand
ACTCGTGGATCATTAGGTCGCCAATCTCGGCGATAGACTGTGCCATCGGATAGCAAAACAGACTCAGATACCATGCCTGCTAGCCCTCCAGACATAGACAGGCGAAACACGATAGTCTGATCTTCATCTGAAGGCGGTTGTTGACTATCCGCTGGGATAAAGGATGGCACAAGCTCTCCTCGACTGCCGCTAGCTGTGGTGTTTTGGATGATTCGAGAACCGTTTTCACTGATGTGATAAATCCAGCTTTGAGACTCTCCAGACACAATCACTCGATAGCCCGAAATCGCAATTTTAGTGCAGAACTGTTCGGGTTCGTAAATGCCCATACAGCCATCAAATATTTGTGGCTGCGCCTCTGTGATTTTCAGCGTTGCCGCTGGCAGACGGAGTTCTTGGGCAGCCGTTTGCAGGAGGCGATTGTGTAGCGCTGAGGGTAGAGAGTTATTGACATCAGGCGGTAGGTTCGCATCATCCCTGCCCTCTAGCTTGACAATTTGAGCAGTCAGATCAGTCCGATAGAACCAACTCTGTTGTCCATTGGTCACTTCAACGCGCCAGCCTTCCACCATTGCCATGGCACAGCGCTCGTTGGGTGCTGCCAACCCCAGGCAACTATCTGACCAAGTTTGCCGATCAAAGCTGGCTATCTGGAAGTCGCGCCGGGGCAAGTTGAGGCGCTGCGCTAAGTCTCGACGTACCTGCCGTGCCACAGAGCGAGGGAGACGGGCTGTAGAAGCGTCATGAGGCGAATTCAATTGAGCGACTGTAAAAGTTGGCGGCAGTGCCATGGCTGCTGGTTCAGCGCCTGTAGTGAAGATAACGCAACCCAGCAACGCTAACGACCACAGCCGTTGGGGACGCCCCATTTTTCTATGCTGTATGCTTTTTTCCTGTGAACTTTTTTCCTGTGAACTGAAGCGAAGCATCATCTAGAACACCAAAAATAGAGGAATCAGAAATCGTCTTCTTTACCTTAGCTATCTGGGTAAGATTTCTAGCGCGTGTTGCAGAATTGGTGACACAGAAAAGCGGGTGATACAGGTTCGCAGGTCAAGTTACCTGATCCAACTGGTGTTTTAAAGCTGCATATTGGGCTTGAAACCGTTCTTCTGGATGCTGTTTCACAGCGATCGCGGCAGATTGCAGGGCGGCTTTGAGTTGTCCTGACTGGCGCAAAGCTTCAATTTGATAGTAGCGGGCATAGGCAGTGGGGGTGCGCTCCCAGCGATTGCCCTTTAGCACAGCTTCCAGCGATCGCAGGGCCTCTTGATAGCATCCCAGTTGCACCAGCGCATATCCTCGGTCGGCTAGTACGTGGGTATTGCCAGGGGCATAGCGTAGAAACACATCAAAACAGTCAATTGCCTCCTCATAGCGCCCCAACTGCAATAAAGCATCGCCACGCTCGTGCGCCAAATCTCGCTGTTCGGGACGAATTTGGTAAGCCTGGTCGTAGCTGGCGATCGCTTCCTCAAATCGCTGCAACTTTGCCAGCGCTAACCCGCGCTCGTGCCACAGATGGAAATCATTGGGATATTGATTGATACCGCGATTATAAACTGCAATGGCTGCTAGGTATTGTCGCGATCGCTCTAGCTGCTTGCCATAGCTAACCCACTGCAAAGGCTGGTTAAACTGCAAGGTTTCCAACCCTAGCAAAACTTGGCTCTGAGTTGCCGAATTAGGAGGGATAGAAGATGAGCGTTTGCGGTTGACAAACCAACTCATGCCTGTAACCAGCAAGAGGACAATTCCCCATTCCGCTATATAGGCTACAGGTGCTGGAATACTTAGGTTTTGTGAGGGCTGAGTTGTTGCAAGGGTAAAGGTCTGATTTGGCATAACAAGTGGCTGGCTGAAAGCAGGAGTATTGAGCAAGGAACAATTGTAAGTTTCTTCAAGCTAACACGCCGCTTTTGCGAATAACCTCAGCCATAATCATCACTTAAATTACTCCAGAACTTTGTGTTCAACCTGTGGCTTTAACACAAATGGGCTATCGTCCTGAGTCAACCAACCCGTGAGAAATCGGACATGACTGTTCAGTAGTACTAGGAAAGGAAAGAATAGATAGGAGCATAGTTGGAGCGGACGAATCAACAGGAGGGCAGTTCGCTCTGGCGCATGAGATGCAAGCACTTTGGGAATTAGTTCTCCCAAAAGAATTTCTATATAAGTGACGAATAGAAAAGCAGTAACAACTGCGATCGAATGGGTCGTCAACATCACTGGTAAGTGGAAGCGATTTAGCGGTAGCCAATGCATCCAGGGTTCAATCCAATGGACGGTTGCTCCTTCTCCTAACCAACCTAAGAGTAAGCTGCCGGCCGTAGTTCCAGTTTGGGTGACCGAGAGATATTGTTGTAGATGAGCCTGAGCATATTTGACCCGTTGAGCCGCCTTTGCCTGTCTAGGTTCAACCGTTTGTTGGCTGAGTTGATCCATCTGTTGGGGTGAGGCAGCAATCAAAGAAAGCTCAGCCGCCACAAAAAATGCGACCACGAGGATCAGGACAAATAACATCGTCAGCCGCAGCAAAGTTTCTGCAAACTCAGCCCCCAGCATCTGAACATTATTTAGGACCAAACTGTTTAAGACCGATAAGAGCACGGGAAAATTCTCGAAGAAGTTACCTACTTAGTTTAATCGTCTAGGTGAGTAAACCTATGGGGTAGATTGCCACACCCCATAGATCTCAAAGTCTGCTCAATTTTCTCAAAAGTTAATTTTCGCAGGGACTTGCGCCTTCAAAAACTAGCTTTTGGGGTTTTGTGCCACGCTTCGCACAACACAAAACCCCAATTAAGATTTCTTGAGATCTGTTCATACCTGCTCTTCCAGAAAACGTACCCTCGAATACATCACAGTAATAGCAGCAATCCTTCATTGGAAAGACGCAATCATGCTGCTCCTTTCTTAAGCTCATAGATGCGATCGCTCTCCATGCAAGGGGGTTAGGGTTGCGGTGATGGCTGCAATACTGACAACCAGATTTTGAGAGACAGAAAATTGATAATGGGGAAGAAACAATGAAAGCAGTGTGCTGGAATGGTACGAAAGATGTGCGGGTTGAAACCGTACCTGATCCAAAAATTATTAATTCACGCGATGCGATCGTTAAAATCACGTCAACAGCAATTTGTGGTTCTGATTTACACCTTTACAATGGTTTCAATCCCACAATGCAGAAGGGAGATATCCTAGGACATGAATTCATGGGCGAGGTGGTCGAACTGGGCAGTGGCGTCAAAAATGTCAATATTGGCGATCGCGTTGTAGTTCCTTTCACCATTGCTTGCGGAAGTTGTTTTTTCTGCAACCGAGACTTGTGGTCACTATGCGATAACTCCAACCCCAACGCTGAGATGGCCGAAAAATGATGGGTCACTCGCCATCAGGGCTGTTCGGCTACTCCCATTTGACTGGCGGTTATGCTGGAGGGCAGGCAGAATACGCCCGCGTTCCCTTTGCTGATGTTGGCTTATTCAAAATACCGGATGGGCTGTCAGATGAACAAGTTCTGTTTTTGACCGATATTTTTCCGACAGGGTACATGGCGGCAGAAAACTGCAATATTCAGCCTGGTGATACAGTAGCCATATGGGGCTGCGGCCCTGTTGGACAATTTGCGATTAGAAGCGCTTTCCTACTAGGGGCAGAACGGGTTATTGCGATCGATCGCGTTCCTGAACGTCTCCAGATGGCTAAAGAGGGCAAGGCAGAAGTCCTCAACTTTGAGGAAGTTGAAGTTGGCGAAGCGCTCAATGAAATGACTGGGGGGCGTGGCCCTGATTCAGTGATGGATGCAGTGGGCATGGAAGCACATGGCATGGGCTTAGAAGGCTTCTATGACAAGGTCATGCAAACAGCACGCCAGGAAACCGACCGTCCTAATGTTTTACGTCAGGCCATTGTGACTTGTCGTAAAGGGGGAACCGTCTCAGTTCCGGGTGTCTACACAGGGTTCATAGACAAGATGCCTATGGGTGCCTTGATGAACAAAGGTTTGACCCTGAAAACAGGGCAAACGCACGTTCATCGATATCTACGTCCTTTGACCGAAGTCATCCAAAACGGACAGATCGATCCGTCATTCGTGATTACTCACCGTCTACCTTTAGAGCAGGCACCCCACGGCTACAAAATTTTTAGGGACAAACAGGAAAACTGTATTAAGGTTGTGCTCAAACCTTGAACTATCAGTCAATACCCGTAGAACCCTCTAGCCCCTATGAATTTTAAGCGTGGCACTGTGCAATTAAAGTCCATAGACGGCTGGAGCAAACTACCTGGCTTGACCGGCCATAACCCACCATAAATTCTACAACGTTCGTAGTAACGCCTTCAGCCGTAGCTGGCTAAAGTCAACCCTACAAACCTTGCCAAACTTTCAACCCACTACACTAGGGGCTGTGACGTGGGTCGTCCCCCTTATCAAGTTCGGGGCGCTGTCGCCAATCTGGACAGTATTCTCCAGGTCTACCTGCTGGATGTACCGCGCAAGGATGTTCAAAACCCTTGATGAATTGGGCAGGATGGCTCCAATAATGGCATACCCAGCATTCTTGTGTTGCACAGGCATGTTGGAGTTCCTGGGCCTCTTGTTGCTGACGCAGATTCCTCAACTCTGATTGGTGACGAAACGCCTGCCATCTACGATAAAAGTCTGCTCCTAAGCCTACCACCCAACTGAGCAAAAACCCCATAGCGCAAACAAAGCGCAGCACGTCTAGAGGGAAACCAAGGTCAAGTTGGAAAAGGTGGGCTTTGGCAAATTGACTAAGGCTACGAAGATCGCAGATGCGAAGGAGGAGCAAGCCCGTAATTGAGATCACTCCTATCCAACCACACCAACGGACAATTCGATCGATCTGCTGACGCTGCTTCTCAATTTCCTCTAGGTAGGGAAGCAACTCTACTCTTCTACTGACCGGCCTTATACGGGAGTTTCGGTTGACTCTTCTACGTCGATACATGGGCAAAACCATTGGACTTAGGCTATGATTCCTCCCAGGATTCTAACGCAAGGAACTTTGCTTCATCTGCTTTTTGTGCTCTACCCATTGCTTAAGCTCAGTTCGTGCTCTGCGGAGTAGAGCTTTCAAAAAGTAATCTGGCTTGATTTGTAATCTGGCTTGATTTAAGTATGAAGCGCTCTGATACCGATTTCAATTGAAAATACAACAGACTCTTGGACGGGCTTGGCACTGCCAAGTCCCTCCTAAACCTTGATGTGCCTAAAATACTCAGTAGATCGCAAAGCTCCAAATAATCTTTTCAAAATCCTGATTTTCCGCCCGCTGCGCGGTCAGAAAACCAGGATTTTTGGGTTTTTGGGCGCGCGACGCGCGCCCAAAAACCCCATTTGCGATCTACTGATACTGTTTAAATCGGTATAAAAAACTGCTTAGGCAACACTTCGCTCAAAAAGGGCGGATATTATCCGCCCTGGCGTGTTTAAGCTCAGATTGCTACGAAATCGCTGACCGTAATGGTGTTTGCGTTGACGCCGTTTAGGGTCGCCAGTAGCTCACTCGTTGCTGTCACTTTGATCAAGGTGTTCTTGGCACTTTTCTCAATCGTCAGTTGACCGAACGTTAGACCACCCGATAGGGCAATCAAGTCTATTTTGTCTGTGAAGTCTTGGACAATGTCTGCTCCTGCGCCTATGGCTAACACAAAGCGATCGCGACCATCATCACCATACAGCTTATCCTGACCTTGTCCTCCATCAAGCAGGTCATCCCCATTGTCGCCCTTCAAGATGTCATTGCTAACTTGACCTAGCAAAATGTCATTGCCGATGTCGCCATTGAGACTGTCGCTGCCGTTCCCACCCCTGAGTGTATCGTTGCCTCCCTCGCCATTCATATTGTCTCTACCGGAAGTACCAGTGAGTGTATCATTGCGGTTGCCACCCGTAATCACCGTCACGGTACTGGTCAAATTTGCACCAATTACCACTGGATCGTGATCGGACGAGCGATAAGGGTTGGGCTGAAAAAGAGCGGGAGGGTTGAATTCCTGGTTGTAATCTAGACTTCTAGGTTCATCAGCGTTGATGTGCCATTCAGTTGCTCCCGTAATTTGACGGCTCAAACTAGAGGTGGTTAGCGCATGATCCAGTCGTCCAGATTGCCCGCTAAATACAAAGGAGTAGGGATCTTTGACGAACTTACCGAGTTCATCCACCAGTCCTCCATTCCGCAACACGTCAATCGGGTCTTCTTCACCGTAGGCGTTTAGATCGCCCAAAACCAGAACATCACTGTCGCCTGTGGTCGTTTTAAGCTGATTGACAAAACCGAGTAAAGCTTGGGCCTGCTGAACCCGCGTGAAGTTAAAAGCACCTTGTCCATCGCCCTGATCTGCATCTGCTCCAGTGCCTGTGCCGCTCTTGGATTTGAGATGGTTAATGACAGGAGTAAAGGTTTCGCCGTTGGCATTGAGGACAAAGGTTTGAGCAACGGGCTGGCGATTGTAAACAGTGCCTGGATCGCTGAGGGCAGCACCCGCAGGAGTCACTTTGTCTGGCTTGTAAATAAAGGCAACTTTAATTTCGTCAGTTCCTACCCCCGTTGCTGGATCACGAATATAGTCATAGACTTTTGCACCCAAAGCGGTATTGAGCCGATTCACTAGATCGCGATCGCCGATCTGGGACCATCGCCATCATTCTCGATTTCAATCAGACCCACCACATCCGCATCAAGGGCAGCGATCGCACTGACAATCTTAGCGCTCTGCCGTTCAAACTCTGCCAATGTCGTTGCGCCACGAGAGGTGGGGAAACCACCTCCTAGTCCATCGCCATTGAAATAATTCAGCACATTAAAGCTAGCAACCTTGACATTGCCACCCACAGCGTCCGGTGCGGCTGTCCGGGGATTGGCATTGACAAAGTTGGGAGTGGCAGTGGGTTGAAGTCGATAGGTGTCAAACCCAAAACCCAGTACTCCAGTTAGCGATGTAACAGTGCTGCCTGTGCGTAGTGTACCGTCCTGATTTAAAAAGGGAACGGTGGCAGGGTTTTGGATGTTACTACCATCGTCGAGCAGAATATCCCGCAAGTTGTTGGCATTCTGCTGGGCTGTTACTGCCGCAATGTTGTTTTGATCGTTCTCCGTTCCAGTTGTTGGGATATCGGTGGGATCAATCGAGTTGGTCGGGTTAAATAATCGGCCTTCTGAAGACAGCAAAACCTCACCAAAGCGACCCAGGTTAAAGTTTTCAGTCACAGTCAGGGTTTCGGGAAATGTGACCAACATGCCCTCATAGCGTTCCAGGTCAGTGGCTGCGGTAACGGGTAGATCTAGGGCTAGAGGAGCGATCGCGCCTGAACCAATCACACTCAGTCCACTGATGTTGTCAAGCTGCGTCTGGTTAGAAAATTCTGAGACTCGTCCGGTTAACCGGACTATCTGACCTACGCTGACATCTGTACTGTTGGGTGCAAAGATAAAGATCCCATCTGATGTAGTAGTATTGCCATCGCCAACGGCTTCCTGGACATAAAAGCCGTTCAGTCCATTGCTGCCCTGAAAGTCGCCGGTTACAACTGCCTCAATTGTGACAATCTGTCCAATTTTGGTGCTAGCTGTACCGCTGCCTTGAATTTCGTAAATCTTGCTCAAAGTCACATCATTGTCCAGGACATTGACGTTGAGATTGGGAATGGGTGTTAGGGTGTTGGAGTATGCTGGATCAGCACTGCTGGTGATGCTATGGGTGATCACGCCCGTGTGGGGAGAGCCTTCTATATTCAGGTCATTGACCGCGCGGACAGTAATGGTTTTGGCAGTGGTATCGTCAAGCTCACTGTCACCGATGTGAAGAAGTTAACGCCGTCTGCACTGACCTGCGTTTGAGCATCTGCGGCGATCGCCACTTCCACTGCACCTGTAGGAACAGTTGTGAGCGCGATCGTGTAAGTATCAGTTGTTTCACCCTGTTCATTGACATCAGTACTCGCGTTGGATTGGGCGATCGTCACTCCCGCGCCAGTTCCGGTTCCTGGATTAGCAGCATAGCTACCCAATCCGTCAAAGGTGTCAGTGGCAAAGCCATCCCACTGCACTGTTGGATCAAAGGCATCGGTAGCATCCACATCGCCACTAGTGACACTCGTTTTGCGGCGCAATGTATTATCTGCTGTGCTGGTTAGTCCAGCGCCCCACTCTGCACCAGGGTCAACCCCAATTTGACCGATCGAATCCAGGATGACGCCATTGGCACCGCCCTGACGCAAGACGATCGCGTCATCTCCATTGAAGAACCCAGCGCCGTTGGTTTGATCTGCCTGAGCCAGAATGGTTGCATTGGCGCTACTCTGAGCGAAAACAAACACATCTCCGTCTGCCACAGTACCCGTCAAGTTAAACGTTGTAGGGCTAGTACTGCCATTGAAGTAGAACTGCACTACATAATTTCCAGCAGTTAAATCAATGGCTGCACCTGTACTGTTAAAAATCTCTAGGGCTTTATTGTTACTACTGCCTTCAATGTATTCCGAGAAAAATAGTGGCATTGAAATCTCCGTAAGAACTGCGAATTTCAGGTTGTTTGAGATCGATCGCTGAGTCATCTGAATCAGCTAAATAAACAGTTGAATGTTGGTCAAGCCCACAGTTTTGAATCAGGCTTGACTGACTTCTTCAACCTTTATAAATTGCATGGCGACATTAAGAAATTAATATCTCTGGTTTAAACCGCCTACAAGTTTACAAAATCTCTAAAATAGCCTGCCAGCAAAATCTCTGAGAGAGAGCGACCAGAACTCTGTTTAGAGCCAATATTGACGGTGCAAAAGACAAAGTGCTTAATACACTAATTCGTAGCCTTATGCATAGATATGTGATCTTCTTATCAAACTCTTCACACCTTCTCATCAGTTGATTAGAACCCACTCAGGTGTTTTTCAGCCAGCTAGCGCACTCTAAAAGTCACAGGGCCACGGGTCAAACAATTTTTTCCTGAGAGGTCAACCAGATCAAAAATCGATAATCTAAAGATGGCAGATTAATCTACAAAAGACTGCGAGTAAACGCTTTGGCAATTCTAATCAAGTTCTCACTTCATGACACATTGCTTCCTCGGCTAAAAATCTTACAGAAGTGGTACGTAAATGAATTTGATACCGTGTAAGATTTTTCCTTAGTAGGTTTAACAGTCAACAAGATTGGGCGATTCATGAAGATTGGACAATGGCTCCTCTCAAACTTCCCGTTTTCTGTGTTAAAGGCATAACCCAATCAATTATTAGGATAAGAGACGATGACCAACAAGCCTCTGTTTATTCCCGTAATTCTTGGGACTTCCCGTCAAGGTCGCCAGAGTGAACATGTCGCTAAATTTATAGTGGAGCAAGTCAGCCATCGATCAAATGTAGAAACGGAATTGATTGATATTCGGCGATCGCCATTACCACTGAAGATGCTGGAGAAACTATCAAAGATCCGCAGTTTGCAGCATTAATGGAGCGGGCAGATGGCTTGATAATTGTTGTGCCAGAATACAATCACGGGTATCCAGGTTTGCTAAAACACATCCTCGACACTTGCCTTAAAGAATATATTCACAAAGCCGTTGGGCTATGTGGAGTGTCAGCAGGAGCATTTGGAGGGACACGAGTCATTCAAAATCTCCTGCCTGTCATGCGGGAGTTGGGCTTGGTGACAACCTTCTATGACCTTAACTTTAGCAACGTGCAGACTTTGTTTGATGAGTCAGGAAAAATGATCGATCAACCTACCTATATTCGCCGATTTGAGCGATTTATGGATGAGTTGGTGTGGATGTCAACCGTACTCCGCTATGGGCGGCAAGAAATGGATCTCAGTAATGTGTCCTAGCTCCTAAGTAGGTAAGCCCAA
>JAAUOQ010000132.1 GCA_012034795.1 Leptolyngbyaceae cyanobacterium CRU_2_3 | reverse complement strand
TTATTCATCACTTCGTCATACTCAAACACCTGCTTGCGAATGTCGTAATAGTAGGTTTCAACCTTTTTCTGAGCGCCTTCCAGCGATCGCGTCAACATTCCTGACTCAATCGGCATATCTTCTTCCACCCGGAACATGTCCATCATGCCCGCCACGCGATCGCACCAAAAATCCGTAGTAAGTTATCTTGCAGACTTAAGAAGAAGCGAGTTGAGCCAGGGTCACCCTGCCGTCCGGCACGTCCACGCAGTTGGTTATCAATCCGACGAGACTCATGGCGTTCTGTACCAATTACATGCAGCCCCCCTAGACTGATGACCTCATCATGCTCGGCAGTCGTGAACTGCTCATAATTTTTGCGAATCAGATTATAGACTTCCCGCAGTCGTAAAATTACCGCATCTTCAACAGGCGCTTTTTCAGAGGCAGTGGCAATCCGGTCTTCAGCCTCTAACTCAGGTAGCGATCGCTCACCATACTGCTGCACAGAAAATTCTACTGCTGCCTTCAACTGCTTTTCCAGGTCTTTGGATAGCTCTGTTGGGTAAATTTGGGGAGAAACTTTCCAGGTTTTCACCTTACCGGCTGGTTTAAAGCCTTGCCCACCACTGCGCCCTGCCCCATCCATCACCTGAGTCACAGAGAAGCCATCTTCATCTTCGGGCTGCACCAAGCGAGGCATAAAATATTCCCGCACCTTGAGACGGGCCATGTAGTCTGCATTACCTCCCAAGATAATGTCGGTGCCTCGTCCTGCCATGTTAGTGGCGATCGTCACGGCTCCTTTGCGTCCAGCTTGGGCAATGATTTCAGATTCCCGCTCGACGTTCTCTGGCTTAGCATTGAGCAGATTGTGGGGCACCTTCAGTTCACTAAGCAAGCGCGACAGCACTTCCGATTTCTCGACGCTGGTAGTTCCTACCAGTACAGGACGACCTGACTCGTGCATTTCAGCACATTCTTGGGCGATCGCTCTCCACTTAGCTGGCTCAGTCTTAAAGACCATGTCGGACATGTCTCCCCGTCCAGTCGGTCGGTTCGTAGGGACAATCGTCACTTCTAGCTTATAAATTTTCTCAAACTCAGCTTCTTCAGTCTTGGCAGTCCCAGTCATGCCAGCTAGCTTGGGATAGAGCAGGAAGAAGTTTTGATAAGTGATGGAGGCCAAGGTTTGCGTCTCTGGCTGAATCTCAACGCTTTCTTTGGCTTCAATCGCCTGGTGTAGTCCATCACTCCAGCGACGACCTGGCATCACCCGCCCGGTGAACTCGTCTACAATCACAATTTCATCGTTGCGGACAATATAGCTAGTATCTTTCTTGAACAATTCCTTGGCTTTGATGGCATTAAAGATATAGTGCGCCCAAGGATCGGCAGGATCAAACAAATCCGTGACGCCTAAACTTTGTTCTGCTGCGATAAAGCCCTCATCTGCCAAAATGACATTGCGCTGCTTCTCGTCTACTTCGTAGTGCCCTTCTGGATCATCCTCGTCTTTTTTCTTGATTAGGACATTGGCAATTTGGGCAGCGCGGGTGTATTTCTCGCTGGGGCGATCGACCTGACCTGAGATAATCAGCGGGGTGCGGGCTTCATCAATCAGCACTGAATCTACTTCGTCAATGACGCAAAAATTGAAGGGGCGCTGCACCACGTCTTCAATGGAAGTTGCCATATTATCTCTCAAATAGTCGAAGCCCAGTTCGCTATTGGTGCTGTAGGTGATATCGCAAGCATAGTTTTTCTTTCGCTCTTGGGGAGCCATGCCCTGCTGAATCAGTCCAACACTCATGCCCAAAAAGCGGTGGACTTGTCCCATCCATTCGGCATCCCGGCGGGCCAGGTAGTCGTTAACAGTGACGACATGCACACCTTTGCCTGATAGCGCATTGAGATAAGCAGGTAGGGTTGAAACCAAGGTTTTGCCTTCGCCTGTCTTCATCTCAGCAATCTGCCCATTGTGCAGCACCATGCCCCCAATCAACTGCACGTCAAAGTGGCGTAGCCCCAAAACTCGCTTTCCAGCTTCCCGAACAACCGCAAAAGCTTCTGGCAGTAGATCGTCTAGCGATTCACCTTTTTCGATGCGCTGCTGGAATTCTGCTGTCTTGCCAGTGAGTTGCTCGTCTGACAGGGCTTTGATCTCTTCCTCAAGCAGGTTGATTTCAACAATATCGTTTTTATATTTTCTAAGCTTACGCGCGTTGGGATCGCCCAGCAGTTTTTTAAACATGGTTAAAGGGAGCCGTGCAAACGAGAGACACTATCGTCCGGATGTACATTACATCCTATCACTTGGGTTAGAGGATGGAAGAAGTAAGGCGATCGCGGTTTCCGAACTCCAAGGTAGGGCAATGGGTTGAACTGCCTTGAGGCAATCGGTGCTTTTTTGAGCTTTGTATGCACATCTGTATATTCATAATATTCATACCTGTGCGATCGCGTCCATCCCTACTCCCTTCATTTTTGGGTTCAGTGCTGATCCAGCCAAGTCAACAGATCCGCCAGTTGCTCAAAATCAACTAAGGACTCTCCTAATTCTTCTAATAGAGGCAAAGGTAAAGCCGCAACTTGAACTCGTAGCGCTTCAGAAAGTTCCTGTTTTAACCGACGAGTTAACTGTTTCAGAATCAGATTGATGGCCTCGTCCTGCCGTCCTTCAGCTTTTCCTTCAGCTTTTCCTTCAGCTTTTCCTTCAGCTTTTCCTTCGGCTCTTGCGTCCTGGTAAACCTTGGTTTCCTTGAGATTCAGTCCTAGCATTGCTTCCACCTCAATTCGGCTCAACTGTGCAAATTTATAAACCATGATTGTGGTCACTAGCTCTATTATGGAACGCCTGGCTTTTGGGTCAATCTCCTCCTGTTGTGAGCGCGCCAACAAATGGCGTGCCTCAGCAGGTGCCTGATCGGTTTGCAGGGTGGTTAGCACCATCAGCGCGACACCAACGGGCAGTTGACGAATTTCACCTAATTCATTCAAGTACACACGATGCACTTGGTCACTGCCCAGGAGTGAGCGATAGGGATATGACTGGCTTTGTTCTACCGATCGCGCGGGATAAATCACGACGGCTTGCCAATCGGAGTAGCGATCGCGATTGCGGTAGAAATACAGAAAAGCTTCACCAAATAGCCGCTCGTACAGTCGTTCATCTTTCTGAAACTGTACTTCACAAAAGTAAACGACTCCTGGATTTCCTGTATCAGGCGGCAGAAATACGCCATCTATTTCAAACTTGGGTTCTTTGACGGCAACAGAATCAAAGCGGTAGTCTGCTGCATTGTCAGGCAGGCTTGAGAGCAATTCAAACAGAAGGGCAGGGGATTGTTGGAATAGCCGATAGAAGATCGAATCTCGGCGCATAGGTTAGGGAAAAGGGAAATTGGCATTTTCAATCTGATGCGAAAATCCTAATCGATCAGGTTCCTTTATCGTTCTGTAATGCCGATAGCTGTAACGCCATCAGTTCCTGAATTCCCTTCTCTGCCAAATCCAAGATTTGATTAAGCTGTGTTCGGTTAAAACTACCCTCTTCGGCAGTGCCTTGCAGTTCAATCATTTCCAGTTGATCATTGAGCACTACATTCAAGTCCGTGGTGGCGGCTACATCTTCGGGATAGTCCAAATCAAGGAAAGCTTCCCCTTCCAACAGCCCAACTGACACCGCAGCAATTTGATGACAGATAGGCGATCGCTCCAGTTCTCCCTGGTCTAGAAGTTTGGCGATCGCATCCGACAGCGCCACAAATCCTCCGGTGATAGAAGCAGTACGGGTTCCAGCATCGGCTTGCAGGACATCTGCGTCTATGGTGATGGTTCGTTCTCCCAAGACTTGCATATCTAGCGCTGCCCGAAGACTCCGCCCAATCAAGCGCTGAATCTCCTGCGTCCGTCCTGACAGTTTCATGAATTCTCTAGATTGACGCTGCGTCGTTGCTGTGGGCAACATCCGATACTCTGCCGTCAGCCAACCTTGTCCTGTTCCTTCCAAAAATTTTGGCACCCCCGATTGAATGCTGACGGTACAAAGTACCTGTGTGTTACCCGTATGTATTAGCACTGAGCCAGCCGCAAAGCGAGTAAAGTTCCGCTCAAACCGAACGGGACGAAGTTGATCGGGGTTCCGACCATCCGGACGTTGCCACATGAGAATTGCCTCGAAATTCTCACTCAGAATACTAGGGATTGGTCGTTAAGCGGTATGGCTAAGAGATTAAATTCTCTCTGATCCGATCAAGCAGTTGGCGGTTATATTACATATGGTGTTGCATGAGAGGGAAAATTAGATGCTTACGCTACATTTGCCTTGTTCAGCGAATCTGCTAATCTGGTACAATGCATTTGTACTAATTTTGAATGGCGATCGCGCCGCTAAGGTGATTTCGAGGAAACCAATCCCCTCACAGAGCACGGGCATCCTGTCTATGCCACAAGCGAGACGTTCGCGATCCAGGACTCAATCCGGGACATTCTTGAAAGTGGAAATCTCCTAATCTTTGCCAATCTCTCTTCAAGCTTGCTTCTTCAATCCTGTTAGGTTTTTTCTTATTTCATTTAGTCCTGTCGTTTGGCATAACTCGATGGTTTTCCAACTTGAAGCCCCTAACCGCAGCATCCCGAATTCTTTGCCTCACTCGATTGAAGGCATTATTCAAGTATTCACTAGCACTCATCGCAGCTTCTTTACTAACGTCATGGCACAAGCCCTGAGAATTGCCGGGCAGGGAACTTCTGTCCTGATTGTGCAATTCCTCAAGGGTGGAATTGGTCAGGGCTACCAGCATCCTGTCCAGTTGGGGCAACATTTAGATTGGGTTCGTTGTGATTTGCCGCGCTGTATTGATACGCCTGATATAGAGGAGTCTGAAGCATTAGCTCTGCGAGAACTATGGGACTATACACAAACCGTAATCTCGCAAGAAAAATATGCAATGGTGGTGCTAGACGAGCTGAGCCTGGCGATCAATCTGGGTTTGCTTTCTGAGGCTGAAGTGCTGAGTTTCCTTAAAAAGCGTCCAGCCCAGGTAGACGTGATCTTGACAGGACCCGATATGCCCCAATCTATTTTAGAGATCGCTGATCAAATCACCGAGTTACGCCGAACTCGCCGCCCCTAAAGGCAGATATCAATCAGTACAGGTTGAGAATTCCGTAAGAGGGCACTGCCTACAATGCTCAGAGGATAAGCCATGTAGAATTTGGGCAGGCACTGTTCACCCTACAGGAAATGCCTTCTTAAATATTGCTGACGTAATATTGCAATATGTTTAATATCTCCAGGTTTTTAGGGATATCTTTGGCACTTCAGTGCTGCTTAAGAATTTCTTTAAGTCCCTGCTTTGGGTGCTTCGGCAGGAGAGTGAATCATTAACACCTCACAGGAAGCATGGTGCAGTACATAGTTGCTAATGCTACCCAAAAACAGTTCACTCAGCCCAGAGAGTCCGCGACGCCCTACAACGACGAGATCTGCCTGCCAATTGAGAGCCAGTTCACAAATCAGGCGACCCGGATGCCCTGGAAGCTGGGTAAATTCGGTTTTAACCCCTGCCTCGCTGGCAGTCTGAGCGTGTAATTGCAAAAACTCTAGCCCATGCGCCTCAAATTCTTGCCATTGCTTTTGGTAGACATCAAATGCCGTTGCTTCCATGGTAGAAAAAGATCTCATGCTAATGGTAGAAACTGGCATTTGCGGACTGTCTTCTGCGTCAGCAGATAAAACATGGAGCAGCATGAGTTCAGCATCTAGGGTTTTAGCCAGACTCAGAGCCTTGCCAAACACATATTCGCCTAATGAAGTACGATCGATCGCCACTAAAATCTTGTGGAACATAAGGTTGCCGCTATGGGTTTCAGACAGGATTTTAGAGTATATCTGTCTTCAATTTATGCCTCCAGTGTAAAATTTCAGGCTAAAGATTAGTTTAAGGCGGTGAGGCTGGGCTTCCAAGCTCCCCCTGTCTCAGCAACTGAGCGGGAATCCAGCGGCACCACGTCTGCTAAAGTTTCGCGAGCGACCCGGATCAGCAATCCTGCTGCTAACAGGCTAGCAATCATAGAACTACCGCCATAGCTAAAAAGTGGGAAGGGTAAGCCAGTTGTAGGCAATGCCCCTGTGGCAACGCCAATGTTGAGCAGCGACTGTCCCACCATGAGAATCATGACACCGATCGCCACGAGTTGATGCACGCGGCTGGTAGCTTTAATTGCCACCCGTAGCGCCAACGTACCATAGGCTACCAGCATCAGCATCAAAAAAATACACCCGATCAAGCCAAATTCTTCTGCAAACACCGCAAAAATAAAGTCAGTGTACTGAATCGGTAGATAGAATAGCTTTTGCTGAGACATGCCAAACCCTGAACCCCAAAAACCGCCTGAGCCGATCGCCAACAAACTTTGAATGAGTTGATAGCCATCTTGCTTGGGATCTGCCCAAGGATTCAGAAAAGAAATCAATCGTCGTCGCTGATAGGACTTCAGGCTAACGCTGGTCACTGCTGCCAAAAGCCCCACACCTGCTGCACTGCCTAAGTAAGAGAAAGGTAGCCCTGATGCCAGCGCAATCAACCAAAGTGTCATGCCACAGAGTGCTGCTGTACTCAGGTTAGGTTGCAGTAAAATCCCAGCGAGTGTAGTAATAAAAATCCCTAGCCAGGACAAGCGCACTGTCCAACTCAGCCGCTCCCATTGTCCAAAAATCCGAGCCGCTTGCAGCACCAAAAGAGGTTTAATCAGCTCTGAAGGCTGAATGCCAACGGGGCCAATGACTAGCCATCGAGTTGCCCCATTCACAGTTGTACCTAAACCTGGCAAAAGAGTCAGTAAAATGAGGCTGAGGATCAGCAACATTCCCCAGTCTGCTAGTCCTATGGCATATCGCAACGGAGAATGGACAAGGGCATTGAAACCCACTAAACCCAGGCAAATCCAAACGATCTGGACCTTGAAATAGTACAGCCCATCCCCCAAGTCTTTGTCGGCGATCGGGTAGGACGCCGAAAACATGACTACGAGTCCGATAAACAGCCAGAGAAACGTCAGCCAGCGCAAAAAGCGAGCTTCTGCGGCCCAGTCCTGGGTGGAGGTATCGAAAAAAGGAAGTAAATGTCTGAGTTTCACAGGGGCTGAGAGGTTGCAATTACAAAACTTAAGACTAAATGCGGGTATGAGTCTGGCTAAAAAGGCATTGTCTAAATACAGTAGCGCAGGTCAGCTAAAGCGAAATTAAATTATTTGTATTTGTCCTGTAGCAATTTTCAATTGAATGGAGTACAGATTATTTTTTGATCCGCGAGCCTTTCAAAACATCATCCGGTTTTATCCAAGCGCGAAGCGCTATAAAGCTTGACTACCACAAAGCTTAACTGTCACAAAAAAAGAGGTCGAACTGACCTCTTTTTCAACGTTGTCTCAAAATTCTTTGGGCTAGATGTGCTTAGCTGGCTGAGTCATCACTCATTGCATCAGACAGCAGACACTCTGAGCTAGCATATTGAGTTGTAGACTCGTCACTCAGACAATTTATAGAGTATCGCTCTAGAGCAAGCCTGTATTTGCACCTGGCTTACCTGTTGCTAATTGCACTTTAACAATCTTTCCACCCATTTTCATGATGCGCTGCTGTTCACTGAACCAGTTGTCATAAGGAACCAACTTGGTGAAGTAGGTGTTTTGCAATTCCCGTTGAGTACGAATCCGGGTTTGGCTAGGAACACAGGCCGTAATTTTGAACATCCGCATGGGCTATGACTCTCCCGTGTAAGCTGGAAAATTTTGGTTGAATTTGGAGTTTGAACCTAGAAAAAAATTTAGGTAATTACTTCAAGTCTGGGAGTCTAGCATCAATCCTAGATTGTCACAGCGAACTAATAGCTGCCGTTGACCACCTAGCACTCATACCAAACTGCCCAGACCTAGAAAAGTTATGAGCTGTAATTTCTCAATTCCAAGTTCAGAGTTAAATCCTAACTCAGGACTCAGGACTCAGGACTCAGTGCTAAATTAGCTCAAACCAGAGCAGATGTAGTCGAGATAAACGCCCATTTCCTTACCAGCATCAGCACCGACTAAGCTAGCGGTTACTTCCTTGATGGCTTGGATCGCTTGCACAGTTGCAGAAACAGGAACGCCCAAGGAGTTGTAGGTTTCCTTCAAACCGTTGAGCACACGCTCATCGAGAATGGAGGGATCGCCAGCTAGCATGGCATAGGTAGCATAGCGGAGGTAGTAGTCGAGGTCGCGGATGCAGGCAGCATAGCGACGGGTGGTGTACATGTTGCCACCGGGGCGGGTGATGTCAGAGTACAACAGGGACTTAGCCACAGCTTCCTTGACAATGGCAGCCGCGTTAGCACTGATAGTGCTAGCAGCCCGAACGCGCAGTTCGCCACTAGAGAAATAGCCTTTTAGCTTTTCCAGAGCAGCTACATCCAGGTACTTGCCCTGAACGTCGGCAGAGTTGATTACAGCAGTGATTGCGTCTTGCATGATTTTGCTTCCTTAAAAATGCGTTGATGTCTATCAGGCTAAAAAGTGGAAAAGTTCTAAGGTTTGAGTTTTAAGGCTTGAGTTTTTTGACTTAGCACCTAGCACTCGGCACTCAGGACTCTTACTGCATAGCACCGATAACGTAATCGAAGTAGGTGCCCGCTTCTGAAGCATCTTCACCAGAGAGCAGGGAAGCTGCTGCATTCTTCATGGCACGCACACCTTCTGCAACACCCTCAATGGGAGTTCCCAAAGACTTGTACATTTCGCGCACACCTACAATACCGATCTCTTCGATCGGGGTCACATCGCCTGAAACTACTCCGTAGGTGATTAGGCGCAGGTAGTAGTCCAAGTCACGCAAGCAGGTTGCAGTCATTTCTTCGCCGTAAGCGTTGCCACCGGGAGAAACCACATCGGGGCGCTTTTGGAAGAGCTGATCGCCAGCTTGCTTCACAATACGCTCGCGAGACTCGGTGAGAACTTGAGCAATCCGCAGGCGGCGCTCACCAGAGGTAACAAAGCCCTTGATCCGATCTAGTTCGCCGGGGCTGAGATAGCGAGCCTCAGCATCCGCATTCACGATTGACTTCGTGACAATACTCATTGATGGATTCCTCCGAAAAGCAAAAGGTAACCGGATATGTTCAAACCAGGGTCTATGCTCAAAGCCAATGGCTTCAGCTACAGAACCAAGCTATTGGATGGTTTTAAGCTCAACCATCTCCGCAAACAATTCTCCGGTATTGAGTTCACACTCTTGAGTACTCTGCAACATTTTGTAATAGTTTTCCTCATTTCATAGGGACAAAATTGAGCAAAAGAGGCTGAAAGACTGCAACTATTGGGACGAGTTGCAATTAATCCCTTGGAAAAGTTGCAACAAACCGTAACAAAATTCTTCTATACCCCTGCAATGCAAGTCCAGAAATTTGTGAGTTCTCATCATCGATCGGGAATACTGAAGCGGTAGATCAGGCGTTATAGAGAGAGTATCTTTGCCTGTTGCAAGTCAATCGCTCTGATGCAATCTGATGCAGGAACAACTATGGCAGATTTTACGGTAGCTATTCCAACTTACAACGGGGAATATCGACTACCCGACGTATTGGAAAGGTTGCGATCGCAACTTAATCCCAGCAATCTCCAGTGGGAAGTTCTGATTGTGGACAACCACAGTTGTGATGGCACGGTTCAAGTGGTTAAAACTTTTCAAGCCAATTTTCCTGTCGTCATTCGCTACTGTTGGGAACCTCGGCAAGGGGCGGGCTATGCGCGTCAAACCGCCATTCAGGAAGCCCAAAGTGATTATGTGGGTTGTTAGATGACGACAATTGGCCAGATAGCAATTGGGTCAATGAAGCATACCAATTTGCCCAAACTCATCCGCAAGCAGGCGCATTTGGCAGTCAG
>JAAUOQ010000131.1 GCA_012034795.1 Leptolyngbyaceae cyanobacterium CRU_2_3 | reverse complement strand
AGCGCGCCGTGAGCTTGAGCAATACCGTCCTAAAGCTTCGATGGGTTGCAAGGTACCCACTTCACTCTGCCCGTAAATAATAGAGACCAGCACCGTATTAGTTTGGAGCGCTGCCTGCAAATCTAACGGATCAATACGCCCCTGAATGTTGACAGGCAACCGAGTTACCTGCCATCCCCACTGCTCCAATAGTCGAGCGGGTTCTGCAACTGCGGAGTGCTCAACGCCAGAGATAATCAGATGCTGAGGGACTGAATACTGCTTCGCGACACCTAAAATCGCTAAATTATTGGCTTCTGTGCCCCCCGATGTAAAGACGATCGCCTCAGCCTGAGCATTGATTAAATCTGCCACCTGCATTCGGGCTTGCTCTAGTAGCGTGGCTGCCTGTTCGCCCCACTGATGTAAGCTAGAAGGATTTCCCCAATCTTGAGCTAGAGCTTGCTGCATTTGCGCGATCGCCTCTGGACGAGTTGGGGTAGTGGCGCTGTAATCTAAATAAATTTGCATAGCTTTAGGGGGGGAACAGCTTGCCAACAGGTAAACATGCTTGAGACATAGGAAGGCTTATCCAACCAGTCACTCAACTTTAGGCAGAAATGCAGTAACTTTCAGTTGCATCAGCCACACCCCGTAATTGGGATTGACAATATTTCTAAACTTCTCTACTTTTTTACAACTCCTTCAGTTCTGCTTCTTCTGACATGTCGCGGGAAACCTGGGTTGGAATCATACTGGGCAACGTGAGTTGAGGCGCAACTGACCGAGCCGCTGTGGCGTGCTCAGAGAGTTCCTTCAAAGCAGCATCTCCCATGCGAATTTGGATGTTAGGGCCTGAACGAGCTAAGCGGATAACCGCACCATTTTGCACAGGGGCTTGGGTAATCAGCTTACCACCTAGATAGGTTCCGTTCGTGCCCAAGTTGATAATTTCCCAGCCTGATCCGACTCGGCGCAATTCTACATGATGACGAGATACGACAGCACTGTACAAGATCACTTGATTGTCAGTTGAGCGACCGATACGAATCACAGATTCGTCCGAGAAAGTCCAAACCTGAACAGGAACTTGTCTAATCGGATGCAGGAGGGACAGAGTAATCACATGGGTAAGGCAGTGTCAAAAACTGAGAAATTCAGCAGGAAAGCTTTAGATCCAGCAGCTTTCTACTATATCCTATGCTGCCTTAGCTGAGTCTAAGAGAAAACATTCTGCTCAAAATTCTAGTTGGGCTAGTATTCCGTTAAGGTAGATCTCTTAACTTTTGAGAGATCCACAACACTAGTAAAGTTACGTCATTCAACTTTGTAATATTCTAATTCTGGGGCGCTTCACAACTCAATTCACTAGTCTATTTTCTTGGCGAATATGCCCTGCCGATCGCTGCCTACGAGATATTAAATCTATTAGACATTAAATCGGAACAACATTACGTCTCCTTCCTGCACCACATATTCTTTACCCTCACTGCGGACCCAACCCTTTTCTTTGGCTGCGTTCAGGGAACCTGCGGTTACCAGATCTCGATAAGCGACCGTTTCGGCTCGAATAAAACCACGCTCAAAGTCAGAGTGAATCACTCCTGCGGCTTGTGGCGCTACCATACCCGTTTGGATAGTCCAGGCACGTGTTTCTTTAGGACCAGTCGTAAAATAGGTACGTAGTCCCAAAAGTTCGTAGGTAGAGCGAATTAGAGACTTCAGCCCTCCTTCTTCAACCCCTAGTGATGACAAAAAGTCAGCTTGATCTTCAGGGGGTAATTCAACCAATTCAGATTCAACTTGGGCAGAAATGATGACAACCTGGGCCTGTTCTTGAACGGCGATCGCCCTGACCTGCTCAACCCATTTATTGCCAGTTGCCAAATCCTCCTCGGAGACGTTGCCAGCGTAAATCACAGGCTTACGGGTCAACAGTCCCAGGGGTTTCAGCAAAAGCTCTTCTTCTTCATTCAACGTGACTAGCCGCGCCGGTTTGCCAGCGTTGAGAACTGCAACAATTTGTTCTAAGGCCGCTAGCTCTGCCTGGGCTTCTTTGCTAGTGCGAGCCTGCTTACGGGTGCGATCGATCCGCTTTTCAACTTGTGATAGATCAGCGAGTACTAGTTCCAGATTAATAATCTCAATATCACGCACTGGATCAATAGAGCCAGAGACATGGATAATATCATCGTTCTCAAAACAGCGGACGACATGGACGATCGCATCGACTTCTCGAATATTGGCAAGAAACTGGTTGCCCAAACCTTCCCCTTTACTTGCACCTTTTACCAACCCGGCAATGTCTACTAGTTCTACGCGGGCTGGAACTGTATCCACGGATTCAGAAATTTTTGCTAGTGCCGACAATCGCTCATCAGGAACTGCAACAACCCCAACGTTCGGTTCGATTGTGCAAAATGGAAAATTTGCTGCCTGCGCTTTGGCATTAGCGACAACAGCATTAAAAAGGGTTGATTTGCCTACGTTGGGTAGCCCAACAATCCCGGCTCTTAGCATAAAAGTTTGAGTAACGAAGCACTACTCATTCTAAGTTAGAACAGCCAGTCTAAGTTAGAACAGCCAGTCTAAGTTAGAACAGCCCGCCTAGGTTAGGAATAACTGGCGAATCCCAGCACTGCCAATTTCAACTGCCAGCGCTGCCAACAAAAAGCCCAATAGCTTGGTGGCAATGAGCGCACCCTCTTGTCCAATCCAATGGGCGACTCGATTGGCTTGTCGGAAAATAAACCAGGAAACCACCAAAGCAGCCAAAATGCCGATCGCCACACTTAAGTGTGCTGTAGGAGACTCAGACACCATAAGCAACACTGTTGTCAAAGTTCCAGGTCCCGCCAGCAGTGGTAATGCCAGCGGAGTAATAGCCACGTCTCGCCCTTGTTCTGTCAAAGGCTCGTCTAGCTCGCCCCTTAGCATGTCAAGAGCAATCAGCAACAACAGCAAACCACCTGCAATTTGCAAAGAGCCAATGCTAATTTCCAGGTAGTCCAAAATGGGTTGTCCAACATATGAGAAAGCTAGCAAAACAGCAGTGGCAATCAGGCTGGCTCGATCAACAACCCGATTACGCTCATCTAGCTCCATACCTTTGGTGAGGGCTAGAAGCACTGGAGCGTTGCCTAACGCATCAGCAAGCACGAAGACTGCGATGAAAGTGCGGGTGAGAACCGGGATGTCTAGAAAATTCATCAGATACCTAGGTGAAACGCTGGCAGAAATATTCTTTTACCCTAACGTGATCTGCAATCCAACTGGCTTTCACGTTACGTACTTATCTACAGATATAACTACAGATACAACTACAAATGCACAGATATTTAACGATCTACAGAGGCGATGGATGAGAGTAGACGCTATCATGCTTGGCAGAAGGCTATCTACACAAATTTTCACAGTGGCTTAACAAAAAATTAATAAACGCAGTAGACTTAACGTACAGTACGCGCAGATACAAAAATTTAGGAGACATTGCATCAATGAGTCTTCAGCAACTTAAGGCAAAATTGTTGGCAGTTAGCCTCTTCACGGTGTCTGCTTGTGGCACATTTGCGCTATTTGGCGCTGTGCCTGTGATTGCCAAAATCGCTTCTGATCCACCGTTCTCGCTCAGCAAAATTGAGGCATTTTTGCTTCAGCAAAGTGATACTTCATCTGCTCCCACTGAGGTGGAAAGTCCTCCATCCCGTCTTCCCAATCATCCCACAGCTTCTATTGAGCAGAGCAACTTTGCTCACCAGGGTTCCACAGCCAGAGTTCCACAGCCAGAGCAATGAAAAATTGAGGCCTGTCAAAAATAACTGTGTACTCGTTCAAAATCTCTGGCTGGGAAGGCTAGTACCGCACTCCGGTAGCCAAACTTGTGCCTTGTTGGACTAGTGATTCGTCCATTTAATTTTGATGATTGGTCTGGTGGGAGCATTTTGCTTGCGTTGCGAGTAGTGTGCTCACACTACCCTCAATTTTTCCTCGATAGACCCATAGGAAGCAGCCAAACCAACCCGGCCCAGTACTAGGGGCGCGATCGCCCACAAAACTACCACTTCTTGTAAGGCAAGAATTTGCCATTCATGATCACCTTAACGCGATCGCCTTTCGGGTCTACTTCTTTTTCAATATCCAGCGTGAAGTCGATCGCACTCATAATGCCATCGCCAAACTTCTCGTGAATGATTTCCTTCATCGGCATACCATATACCTGCATAATCTCGTAAAACCGGTAGATTAATGGATCAGTGGGTACTACTGGCCCTAAACCCTTCACTGAAAACGCTGTCAATTCTGCGACCCACTCGTAGCCTAATCCTAGTGCGTCCACCAGCTTTTGTGCTTCTGCTTCAGAAGCGCTAGCTTGGCGGTAGAACAAAGCTGCCAGCCACACCTCGTCTCGCCCAACGACCGCCTCTAGATCGGCAAAGCTCAAGCCTTTGGCTTTTTTGGCAGCCAGTAGAGTCTGGGTAATTTCTGACATAGTTAATCCACAACCATTTCCTGATTCAATAACATTCCGACTTCAGTTGTAGTAGAGCATCCTGCGTGAAGTTGTAGTGAAACCTACATAGCTGTGCGTAGGATCTCATATTCAGTACTTATGCAGAATGCATTATCTCATGTTTAGAGGATGTGCTCCTTTGGGGCATACCCTCATAAGGGCATTTTTCAATATTTCTGCTCAGCTACTTAGCAACTAATTAAGCTTAGAAGCTTGCCGTGACTCCCTACGGTTTTGAATTAAGATCCGCTCAAAGCTAAGGGCTGTGACACCTAAAGTAACCACGAGAATACCCACTAGCTGAATAAAATGCAGCACAGTAAGTTCACCCGGTGTGATGAAGAAAGCTAGAAATGCTGTAAGGACAGGGCCGCTAGCCGCAATAATGGAAGCTCGTGCCGCCCCCATAAACCGAACACCAAAGTTGTTCAGCAGAAAGCCTGCCAGCGTTAGAGCGCCCAGAACAATACCACTGACGAACAAACCCCACCGATTAGTGGGGGCTACCTCAATGCCTAATCCAATCAGGCTAATACTCGTCAAGATGAAGATGGCAACAAACTGGATGAGACTGACTGGCACAGGATGCAGCTTCCGGAAGCTAATCTGCATTGAAACCAGGTAGCAGGCAAAAAACACCCCAGAGGCGATCGCTGCACCAACGCCAGGTCGAGAAATATTAGTAGTTGCCCAGATTGTGGGCAATGCCGTCAGAACTACCCCTGACAAAATTGCGAACATCACAATCACCCGAAACCGATTAGGTCGTTCCCCAAACAATACCCATGCTAACGGCACAGTAACGACTGGATACATAAACAAAATTGTAGTTGCCACTCCTGCACCCATATCGACGATCGCAATGTAGAGCAACACCTGCGACAAAAATAGAAAAAAGCCACTGCCTACAACACTACTCATCAGACGGCGGTCTCTTGACTCAAAAAAATAGCGAATATCTCGCCAAATCGGGGGATGCAGAATTGGCCCCAGCCATGTCATTAAGGGCAAAACCACGAGCATCCGCATCCATAGGATAAACAGCGAACTCCCAAAGCCAATGCTGATATATCCACCAATCGGCACGATACCAAACAGCTTGCTGGGATTGCCAATAATTGCCACTAATACGTTATGCAGTGACAATGCCAGTGTGGAACATAAAACCATGACCAGCCCTAGCTGAAATGAAGATAGTTTGCGGGAGGGCAACGGCGATGGCGCTGAAGGTAGGGGTGGTTCTGGAAAGATTTCTTGAGCCGTTGGTGGCGGGATAGAGGAACCAGGGGATGAAGCAGGGGCAGGGGGAGAAGGATTGCTCCGGCAGGGGGTTCTGCTAGACCGAAGGGCGCAGACGGCGGAGATGACGAGGAGGGTGGAACTAGGGGTTGGTGCGGCGAGTCAGTAGCAATTCCAGGGGCAAGATTGGCACTTGGATAGGTAAGATTCTCAGTCAGCGTTTTCGTCATTTCTTGCTGAAGCTGTTGGCTAATCCGGCTGACTAGAACCTCTAGAATGGCTTCTCCCTGTTGTCCCAACTCCTGCATTCGATTGATTTGTTGAGATAGCGTACTCTGGTAGCTATTGAGATCACTGCGTAAAGCGGTAAAAGTGCGGTTAACTGTGTCATCCAGAGAGGCGATCGCCCGTTGTGTGTTTTCCAGATCGGCTGCTCTGCCAATTTGCGGCAGGTTTGTCCCAGCCTGCGCCGGATAACCACTCATTTGACTCAACCGTTGGCTAAGAACCAATTGTAAGTGATTGGCCATGGCTAGGGCCAACTGCTTGGCCCAGGCTTGCTGCTGTGCCAACTGTTGTCGCGATAGCGATACCTCATGCTGAGATTGAAGTGCCTGCTGCTGGTTTTGTAATTTCTCAATATCGTTGAGCAAACGCGATTTCTCCGCCTGGAGGCGGCGGATGTCCTGGTGAAGTTGTGTAACCAAGTCTTGCTGCAAGGTTTTTAAGTCTTGTGTCATCGATCGCAGCAGATGATCTACCGCTACAGGATCTACCGCAGGCTCCACCGTTATAGGCTCCGCAGCAGATTCTGAGCCAGGAGTTGTACTCAAATTTTTAGGTAAATCATCCTGTCGCTCCATACCTGTGCAACCTCTTGCGTTTGCTGTTGCTAGGCTACGCTAGCTGAGTGTGATGATATCGTCAAAATCCGCAGATAGGCAGATTAGCTCTACCAATTTATCTAATGTTGATTGAACTGAGCTAGCGATCTAGAGATCAACTGACTTTAGCAACTGCCTGATGGATATTTTTATAGCGCTTCGCGCTTGGATAAAACTAGATTATTTTTGAAGCTCGCGGAGCGAGGCTTTCAAAAAATACCTGGTACTCCATTCAATTGAAAATTGCTAATAAGCACTGGCAAACATGCTTTCAGCATCACATTGCTGCTTTAGAGATAAAACCCGGCGCTTTTATAGGAACTCCACAAAATCGCTTGGTAAAATTACTCAGTAAAATTACTCAGTCAAACCTGCTCAGTGACGCAACACCCTACAATCTGACAAAGGGCAAATTCTCCATTCCCTACCGGCCATTTCATGACTTCGACTCCTAAAATTATTGTTCTCGATGACGACCCGACTGGGTCACAGACTGTCCATAGCTGCCTGCTGCTGATGCGCTGGGATGTGGAGACGCTGCGGCTAGGCTTACGCGACCCTTCCCCCATCTTCTTTGTCCTCACCAACACCCGATCGCTCACTCCCGAAAAAGCCTTGGAAACCACGCAAGAAGCCTGTCAGAACCTAAAACAGGCAATTGCCCAAGAGCAAATCCGCGATTTCCTCGTCGTTAGCCGTTCCGACTCTACCCTGCGCGGGCATTATCCCGTAGAAACAGATGCGATCGCCGCAGAACTTGGCGCTTTCGATGCTCTCTTTCTGACCCCTGCTTTTTTGAAGCGGGTCGCTTTACCCAAGACAGCATCCATTACCTGGTCGTCAACGGCGTGCCCACACCCGTGCATGAAACTGAGTTTGCTCAGGACTCGGTGTTTGGCTACAGCCATAGCTACCTGCCCGATTATGTGGAAGAGAAAACTCACGGGCGGATCAAGTCCAGTCAGGTAGAACGGTTTTTGCTCCAGGATGTCCGGTTAGGCACCCTCGATCGGCTGATGCAACTGCATGATAATCAGTGTGTGGCTGTAGATGCTGAAAACCAAGCCGATCTCAATCAATTTGCAACAGATGTTTTAGCTGCTGCTTCGCGGGGTAAACGCTTTCTCTTTCGCAGTGCGGCCAGCCTCCTGACTGCACTGGCGGCATTACCCCCACAGCCTGTCGCTCCAGAAGATATGGCGTCCTACACGCGCAACGGTAAGCCTGGAGCCATCATCGTTGGTTCCCATGTGCAGAAAACCACAGAGCAACTAGAAGAACTGTTGAAGCTTTCAGATATTGTAGGCATTGAGATTGACGTGTCGCGTTTGCTAGAAGATGCTGAGGAGTCGCGATCGCATCTCCTCAGCCAAATCTTAGACCCAATCCACACGGCTCATAGCAGTGGCAGAACGCCTGTTGTTTACACCAGCCGCCAAGAGCTAACCTTTGCAGACATTCAAGCTCGGCTCGACTTTGGCACAGCCGTTTCGGATTTGCTCATGGACATTGAACGGGGCTTGCCTGCTGACATTGGCTTTCTGATTAGCAAAGGCGGAATCACCTCTAATGACACTCTGAGCACTGGACTAGCCCTTACCGCTGCGCGATCGCTGGGACAAATTCTCCCTGGAGTCTCGGTGATTCGTACCCCCGATGACCATCCTCAATTCCCACAACTGCCTGTGGTGCTGTTTCCAGGAAATGTGGGCGATCGCCATGCCTTAGCCGCCGTGTACCAGCGGTTGCAACAACAGTGAGCCAGCAGTAGGGATTGCTGCACCCACCCGAAGCTTTCTCGCATTGAGAGCCTAGCCAAAAATTCATCGAGTAGGCGGGCAATCCTTACCCTTTTCCAAAAAATTGTTCCCAATCTCTCTAAGCTCACTAACATGGGAGGTTAATGGTGTTCTCTGTAATTCTCTAGCCGTCTCCGACGATACTTCCCGTTTGCATGAATTCTGATTCCTCTATTTCT
Organism: Leptolyngbyaceae cyanobacterium CRU_2_3; assembly: GCA_012034795.1. Lineage (GTDB taxonomy): Bacteria > Cyanobacteriota > Cyanobacteriia > Elainellales > Elainellaceae > Drouetiella. The sequence continues at coordinate 1,334 of JAAUOQ010000131.1, read as the reverse complement.
CCAGGCTCATCGCTCGTTCAATCTACCAATGAGCCAGATGTTCCGCAAGTTCGTCTTAAGGGTGAAGGCGGACGGTTATTGTTATTGCTGCCGCCTGAAACCGATGTTCCTAGTGCTCCCACCTGGACTGATGTTTGGCAGCAACTTAAGCACCGCCTAATGGCAGGCGAGCGATTTTGGCAACCCAACACACCTGTGCATTTAATGACGCGCGATCGCCTTTTGGATGGGCGGCAATTGCAAACCATTGCAGATGCCCTCACCGAAGCTCAACTGTTTCTGAAGCGAGTGTATACTAGCCGCCGCCAGACTGCTGTGGCAGCAGCGATGGCGGGATTTTCCGTAGAGCAGCAGTCTCCAGTTGCCCACTTTAATCCGCCTGAAGTGGGAAAAGCCCTGGCAGAGCCACTGTACCTTCAAAGTACGCTACGCTCTGGTGTAGAAATTCGTCACCCTGGTACAGTCATTGTGTTGGGCGATACTAATCCGGGCAGTAGCATTATTGCGGATGGAGATGTAGTGGTCTGGGGAGCACTGAGAGGGGTTGTGCAATCTGGCGCTGCGGGTAATGTCAACTGTCTGATTATGGCTCTACGCCTAGAACCCACTCAAATCCGTATTGCTGACTTTGTAGCCCGTGCTCCAGAGGCCCTTGAGCAATATCAACCCGAAGTTGCCTATGTCAGTTCGGGGGCAATTCGGATCATTAGAGCGGGCGACTTTTCCCGCGATCGATCTGACACTAAACCATAACTGAAAACCATAGCTGAGATGGTAAGCTGACAAGCTGACTCTAGAAGAAGTTTCTGAACAAATAGAGGATGACCGTCCTGCTTGCCCCTCGCCAATGACGAATATCTATTAAAAACTCCCAATCACCTAAGCCAAAATCTCAATCTCAAGCTATAGTTCTGTCCACTACTGAATTAATTCATCTCAGCAACGCATGAGTCGCATTATTGTTGTTACGTCCGGCAAGGGTGGAGTTGGCAAAACGACCTGCACTGCCAATCTGGGAATGGCGCTCGCCCAGCGAGGTCACAAAGTTGCTGTGGTCGATGCCGATTTTGGGTTACGCAACCTGGATTTGCTGCTCGGTTTGGAAAATCGCATTGTCTACACCGCAGTTGAAGTTCTGGCCGGCGAGTGTCGGCTAGAGCAAGCTTTGGTCAGAGACAAACGACAGCCTAATTTGGTGCTGTTGCCTGCTGCCCAAAATCGCACCAAAGATTCGGTGTCTCCAGAGCAGATGAAAAAATTGGTGAACGCCCTGACAAAAGTCTTTAGCTATATTTTGATTAGCTCAAAAAGTGAATTTATTTTTATAGTCCTTA
>JAAUOQ010000130.1 GCA_012034795.1 Leptolyngbyaceae cyanobacterium CRU_2_3 | reverse complement strand
TGCCTATAAGTTTGCAGTCAGAGTTGGGGGCTTTGGCTCCAGATTTCTTGGAGTTGGCACAAATGCAGGTTGGAATCAATCAGCAGGCACAGCCGCAAGCCTACCGGTGGTCGGAGTATTTTCAGCGAACGAGTGAGGGGGCAATTGCCCCTTTGCAGGGATTTGTCAGTGAAGATTTGCAGCGGTTGCGATCGGGCATTGGCCGATCATCCCTGACCAAAGCCGTGATGGATCTATTACAGCCGATGATTGCGCCTACCGTTTGCCCCAATCACGATCCGTTTATGGAGATCCTGGCAGCAACTCAAGGCAAAACCGAAGCAGAAGTGGGTTATGTTGGTGGCAATGTTGCGACTCTGCTGCTCGGACTGAACCAGTCTGCCCTGGAGGGCAAAGACCTCTCTCGGTCAGTCCTGCTGAATGCCAATCTAACCAATGCCAGTCTCCGCGATGCCAACTTTGTGGAAGCCAATCTCAAACATTCCAGTTTCACTCAATGTTTAGGCAGTGTCTTATCGATCGCGTTCAGTGTCGATGGCAAGATCTTAGTGACGGCTGATGCCAATGGCGAAATTCATTTGTGGCGGATTGCCAATAGTGAGAAACTCCTAACCCTGAAAGGACATACAGATTGGGTGAGATCAATTGCCCTCAGTTCTGATGGGCAATTTTTGGCGAGTGGTAGTAGCGATCGCACAGTCAAGCTGTGGAATTTTCAGACCGGCGAGTGCTTGAGAACCTTGAATGGACATACAGGTTGGCTCCGATCCGTTGCCTTTAGTGCAGATAGTCAAATTCTGGCGAGCAGCGGCGATGGCACCATCCGGTTATGGCAGGTGGACACAGGTGAATGCCTCTATATCCTTCAAGGACATACAAAGGCAGTTCGTGCTGTGGCGTTCAGTCCTGATGGTCAAATTCTCGCCAGTGGGGGTGGAGATAGCGATCCCGTCATCCGGTTATGGTATGTAGCGACAGGCGAGTGTTTCAAAATCCTTCAGGGACACACTCGTGCAGTGTGCACTTTGTCCTTCAGTTCCGATGGTCAAGCATTAGCCAGCGGCAGCTTTGATCAAACGATTCGGCTGTGGCATCTGCCAACGGGTGAGGGACTGAAAATTCTCCAGGGGCACACCAATTGGGTCCGTTCCATTTGCTTTTCGCCAGATAATCAAATGATCGCGAGTGGTGGAGATGATCAAACTGCCCGATTATGGGACATTCATACAGAACAATGCTTCAAAATTTTTCAAGGTTATCATCATCTGGTGCTGTCGGTTGCGTTCAGTCCTGATGGATACACGCTGGCAAGTGGCAGCGACGACGGAACTATCAGGCTATGGGATGTCAATACTTATGAATGTCGGCAAACCCTGCAAGGCAATAGAGCCTGGATATCAAGTATTGTCTTTAGTGCAGATGGACAACTTTTGGCGAGTGGCAGTGCCGACAAAACAATCAAGCTGTGGAATTTGCAAACCCATGAGTGTTTGAAGACTTTCCAGGTGGCGATAGCAGTTGGCTCATGAGCCTGGCGCTGAGCGCAGATAGTCGCACTTTGGCAACCTGTGACGGCAGCACGATTAAACTATGGGATGTGGAGTCCGAAGTGTGTCTGCAAACGTTGGCAGATCACATTCGATGGATTAAATCCATTGCCTTTAGTTCTGATCATCAAACCCTGGTGAGTAGCAGCGATGATCAAACGATCAAACGTTTGGGATTGTCAGACAGGGGCAGTGCCTTAATACGATGCTGGGACATAGCGATCGTGTCTGGTCAATTGCGCTGAGCGGGGATGATCAACGCTTGGTCAGCGGCAGTGGTGATAGAACTGTGAAATTGTGGAATCTGATCACGGGTGAATGCCTCCAAACCCTAGAAGGGCATGACAATCAAGTGAGATCGGTGGCTTTTAGCCCCGATGGTCAAATTCTTGCTAGCGGGAGTTATGACAGAACTATCAAGCTTTGGAATGCTCAAACCGGGGAGTGCATCCATACGCTGCAAGGACATACCAACTGGGTCGTTTCTGTGAGTTTTAGTCCTGATGGTCAAGTTTTGGCCAGCGGCAGTGAAGATGGAACACTAAGACTGTGGGATGTCAAAACAGCAGCGTGCCTTCAGGTGCTCAGACCCGAAAGGCCCTATGAAAGAATGAACATTACAGGGGTGACAGGCTTAACTGATGCAGAGAAAGTGACGCTGAAAACGTTAGGGGCGATCGAAAATTAAGGTGATGTTCTGACAGGAAGGCTACCCTGAAACGCTAGGTGGATGTCCAGATGATCTCTCGTGGTAAGAACAATGCAATGTCCCGAATGTGGTTCAACCAGTATCAGTAAGAACGGCAACCAAAGAGGTAAACAAAATTACCTGTGTCAGGATTGTCGGCGACATGTCAGGATTGTCGGCGACAGTTCACTGAAACACTTGGACAGTTCTTTGGAAGCTTTGCCTGCGAGAGTTTTAGAGTACATGGCATACCTCTCATAGTATGAATGTATTTTACGCCTGATTTACACCCAGTCCACACCCAAAATTGCTAAAAACAACCCAACGTCTTAAGTATCACAAGCAATTGAGAACAAAAGTTCAGCCATCTCGCAAGACTCACAATCCTGGAAACTGCTGCTCGAATTGACTTTTCCCTAAAAGCCGATGGCGAGATTTGAACTCGCGACCGCTCGATTACGAATCGAGTGCTCTACCACTGAGCCACATCGGCAACCGGTGAGAAATGTATGCACAGTCAATTAGTATAGCAGCGGCGCAGCAAAATTAAGTAAATTTTCTCTACCTTTCGCACCATTGGCTGGGCGACTACTAAGCCCAGCCACCAAATTTATGCTGTATTTATGCTGCACGGAACTCCTAACTAATTGGGTTGATTGGATCTAGATGCAGGAGGTTGAGATCGATTAAGTGATTGGTTGATCACTGCCAGGACTTCCTCAGCCAAGCGATGATCTACGGCAGGCGTAAAGTGTCCATCGGCAACAAAGTTGCTTCTGTCACTAGCAGGAGCAACATCATGGCTACTCACAAACGGAATCTTGTTCTGCTCTAGCGTCGGCTTCAGCAGTTGATAAAGGTGATCGTCATAGCCTTGGTCATTGAACAATAAGACAATCGGCAATCTGCCATCCTGTTTGGCAGTAGTGGCAAATTCCTCAACCATGCTTTGGAGAACAGGAGACTGATCCCATTGGGGATTGAACCCTGTAGAGGTATGAATTTGGCTAGTGATATTATCTTGATGGGATTTTGCCCAGGCTCGCCGAAGCATCCGAACAATAGCCGAAGCATCTAGCAGGTTTTTCTCAAACACAAACGAGTCAAAGAACTGATCGTTCGTTCGGAGTTGCTCGACAAAGGCGTCCCGTTGCTGCGGCTGACTCAAGGCTGCCCGAAACTGTGTCAATGAGCGTATCTCTGGCTGAATGGCTTTGAGTTGACTGTTTTCAAGGGTATATTTTGGAAAAGTATACGGAGCAGGAACTTCTGCGCCCCAAGTCATTCCTGTCATCGCTCCCATGCCTTTAACGCTAGATGCCAAGATACCCAAGATGGCAACATTAGCTTGATGATGTCCCTGATCAGCTTCGTAAGCCGCAAAAGAAAAGTTAGGTGGCGCAGAGGGTCCAGCAATCACACGCAGCGTAATGTCGGGATCAAGTTGGGTCATGGCTTCGCCTACATGTTCAGCAAAAGACATCCCGTAAATTGCTACGAGTAAAGATTTACCCGGCGCAGGTCGGATAGCTTCCCCTTTACCCAAATGAGAATCTAGCCAACCGACTCTAGCAATCGGAGCAGTCGTGTCATCCGTTGCACCCATCTGACGAGTCACTTTCCCTTCGATGGAGCGTCCATAATCAAAGTATAAATTCATGGCACCAGGCGAAGTATTCAGCGGATCAGTGGGATAGGGAAACAGCAAGTTAATAGCCACGTCTAAGGCTACAAGCGTAGAGATAAATCCCAATCCCACCTTTGCCAAATCTTGAACCTGCTTATTCATCAAAACTCCAGAATTTAGGGTTTTCATAAAAGCTTGGAGATCAGAAGGTTTAGAACTGGAAGTAGATAAATTGTGCTTGTACATTACTAGTTCCTATCAAAATTAACAGAGTCAAAATTCCATAGAATGCGCCACGCAGAACCGCTGGATATCGGCTGTAAAAATGAGCATTTTTGGCTTGATATTCTACGAATTCATAAATGATCAGCACAATTAGCCCTAGCAATCCAGACAGGGTTGGCTTTGGCATACTCAGCGAGAAATTACCAAAATCTGTCAATAGAATTTTGGTAAAAGTAATAATTTGGTCTAACGAATTGGCTCGAAAAAGTAGCCATCCATAACAAGTCAGCCCAAAGAAAATTGCGATCGCCATCACAGATTTAGAGAGTTTTGGAGATCAAAGGCTGTCTGCTGAGGAGTCTGAGAAGCTTTAGCATCCCGAATACCTAAAGCTCGATAGATACAAAGCAGTGCCCCTTGATAAAATCCCCAGAAGACGTAGTTCCAGGCAGCACCATGCCATAGTCCACCTAACACCATGGTCGTCATTAGATTTTGATACGTTCTAGATTTTCCCTTGCGGTTTCCACCCAGCGGAATGTAGAGATAATCGCGCAACCAGGTAGATAGGCTAATGTGCCAACGCTGCCAAAACTCACTAGGTGTTTTCGAGAAGTAAGGCAGATCAAAATTGATCACTAGATTGACACCAAACAGTTTAGCAACTCCCCTAGCGATATCAGTATATCCAGAAAAGTCGCAGTAAATTTGAAAGGTAAATAGCAGGGTAGCAGCCACTACATCCAGCCAAGAAACAGTGCCTGTTGTGTTATAAACGGCGTTAACTGAACCGGCAATTCCATCAGCCACTGCCACTTTTTGAATAAGCCAAACAGAATTAAATAAAGCCCTCGCATGGATTCATCCAACGTAATGGTGCGAGGTTTTATAAACTGTGGTATCAGGTCGGCCGCTCGGACAATTGGACCTGCCACTAACTGGGGAAAAAAGCAGACTGACAGGGCAAAGTCAGAAAATCGGTTTGCAGCTTCAAACTCCTTTCGATACACATCAATTGTGTAGCTCATTGTTTGAAAGGTATAGAACGAGATGCCAACAGGCAACAAGAGATTCAACGCGATTGGGTTAACTTGTAAACCCAAAGACTGTAGCAATCCCTCGGCGCTATCCATAAAAAAGTTAAAGTATTTAAACAGTGCCAGAATGCTCAGATCAAGAATGATGCTGAGGGTTAAACAAACATTTTTACGTTGTTGTTCGGGGAGTGATATCAGTTTAGGATACAAGAAGTAGGCGATCGCAATTGCTACCAGTGATCCGAAAAATACTAGCCAATCTGTCCAGATACTAGGTAAGAGATTGCCCCACTCTACTGATAGTAATAATGGTGTTAAGGAAAAATGAATAGCTTTCCACCGCACAGTCACAAATAGAAATGCTGCCGATACTAAAATTAAAGATGGTAATCGCCTTTGCTTATCGGTTAACTGCCTCGATCGATAATTAGAGCAGAGCAAAAATCGACAGAAGTAATGAGAAGGATAAGAAATAAGAATTGCAGATTCCACCAGCCATAAAAGATGTAGCTGGCAATTAATAACATAAAGTTCTGCCCTCGAAATGGCAAAACTCGATAGAGTGGGTAGACAATACTTAGAAAAACTATGAATTCTATAGAATTAAACAGCATGGATTCTATGACTATGCCCGCACAAAATAAATTTCGGGGTAGATTTCATGCTCTCTATCAATTGCAAGAGCCTAGCTCTGTTTTACCGTGATTGCTTTAGATACCTAAAGAGGTCAGCTAAAAAATTTATTGAAAAAACATAAGTTTGCAAAACATAGATTTAGAAATCATTCCATAGAAGCCTAAATGGTTCAGCCCTCTAATAGGGTCATGGCATGACTAGCATAATTTGAATGGCTTCACCCGAAGTTTTCAAAGTTTGACCGATCGGGATGACTGCCAAACTATTGGTTTGGGCTAGGTTAATTAAGTTGCCAGAACTTTGAGAACCGCCTGCTAGAGAAAACTCATACTTCCCCTGGACTAAATGCGTTTTTCCCCATAAGTACGTTTCTCGCTTACCATCCGATCGCAAATCTTGTAGCGATCGCCCTTCTACACAGGGAGTTTGCCAATCATCTGCTAGTCCTGACAGTTTACGTAGGGCAGGCTGAACAAATCGCCAGAAGGTAACGAGAGCAGAAACTGGGTTTCCGGGTAAGCCAAAGTAGAGTACAGGGGACAGAAGATGAGGGAGTTCTGGCTCCTGACTTTGGGTTGCTTTAAATGAAGCTACCGTCAACGGTCTGCCCGGTTTGACTGCAACGGCTCGAATGTGAATCTCTGCCCGTAGCTCTGTTAAGGTGCGATCGACGTAATCATAATCTCCAACGGAAACACCCCCCGAAGAAATTACAACATCAGCAATGGAAATGGCTTGAGCGATCGCCGCTTTCAGAGACTCCTGCTGATCGGGGACGATGCCCAGACAAATGGGTTCTGCACCGGCACTGGCTACCAGAGCAGCCAAAGCATACTGATTAGAATCGACAATTTGTCCAGGTTGCAAGGGTTGATCTGGCAAAACGAGTTCACTGCCTGTAGACAAAATAGCGATGCGTGGACGACGATAGACCGGTACCTGCGTACACTGTGCCGTTGCTAAGACCGCAATTTCAGCAGCCGAGAGCCGTATGCCTGCCGGTAACAAAGGTTGTCCCGCTTGATAAAACTCAGCTTGACGACGGACAAAAGCATGGGGTTTGGGAGCCGAGAAGAGAGTTACAAACCTGCCTGACCGCCGCGTTTCTTCCTGAACGACGATCGTATCAGCTCCAGTAGGCATCATCGATCCAGTGAGAATTCGAGCAGCCTGACCCGACTGAATGTTTTTTTGAGGCTGATACCCCGCAGGAATTTCTTCAACAATTTCTAGGATTGCAGGTTGTTCAGTGCTGCATACTTTCACATCTTCATAGCGCACGGCATAGCCATCCATTGCAGAATTGTCCCAGAGCGGAAAATCCAATACGCTGCTGGCAGGTGTTGCCAAAATTCGCCCAGGGGCAGACCGCAAATCCAGAATTTCTAAATCTCGTTGGGGATGGAGCGGTTGAACTAAATCCAGAATCAGGGCTTCGGCTTGTTGAGCGGACAACATGACGGCTTCACTATCAAAAAGGATTAATTTACATTATCCCTTTCATTCCATCCACAGCAGCTTTTGCCATTATTCCGTGGGAAATTAGGTTGTTACCCCATGCAGGGCAACAGCCATTGACCAAAGTTAGGATAGCCATAGCGCTTCGCGCTTAACTAAAACCAATTATTTTTTGAAAGCTTTGCCCTGCCAGGTATTAAAAAAATAGTTTGTACTTCACTCAATTGAAAATTGCCGCAATGACGAGTCCTCACAGAGAAATAGTACCGCTTTCCTCCAATGTTAATCGATCGCCTCACTCTGTTTCTCCTCTTCAAACTCCCCACAGCGGTTATCACTGGGAGAATTCCAGCCGCCGCTTTTTTGAAGGATGGTACTATCGGGTTACGCTACCTGAATGTCAGCAAACCTTTGCCTTCATGTATTCAATCGAAGATCCAATGGGTAGCCAGCCGTATAGCGGCGGTAGTGCTCAAATTTTGGGTCCTGATGATGAATACCTCTGTCGGACGTTTCCAAATGTTCAGCAGTTTTGGGCATGGCGTCATGCTTTAGGGCTGGGGCATTGGCGAAAAACTACGAATAGCCCAATTATCCAGCCGCAAGCTACCCCGCTAGAGCCTGATTATTTGGAGCCAGATGAATTCGATCGCTTGATTTTAGAGGGCTATCAAGCCACTGCTACCTGGCATCAGGGCCGACTGCGCGATCCGGGATCAGGGAAAATGGCGCGGTGGCAATATCACATTCAACCGATCTACGGCTGGGGAGATCGGGCAGGGACCCAACAATCGACAGCAGGTTGGCTGTCAAAATTCCAGATCTTTGAACCAGGCTGGCAGATTTTAATGGCGCACGGGCTGGCAACTGGGTGGATTGAGTGGAATGGTCAGCGCTATGACTTTAGCAAGGCTCCTGCCTACGGCGAAAAAAATTGGGGGGGGGCTTTTCCGCAGAAGTGGTTTTGGCTTAACTGCAATCTCTTTGAGGAAGCATCTGATTTGGCACTGACAGCAGGGGGGGGCAGGCGAGGTATTTTGGGGTGGATGGAATCCGTCGCCATGATTGGAATTCACTATCGTGGGAAATTCTACGAATTTGCCCCTTGGAACAGTCAAGTGAACTGGGAGATCAATCCTTGGGGTTACTGGCACATGCACGCCAAGAATGATCGACATGAGATCGAGTTAACTGGGACGACTCACCACTCTGGAACGCCTTTACGAGCGCCCACTGCGGCTGGTCTAGCTTTCTGCTGCCGAGATACGATGCAAGGAAAACTGTCCCTAACCTTACGAGAAAAGCAAGGTCAGAATTACAATCTGCTATTGCAGGCTAATAGTCACCTTTGTGGATTGGAAATTGGAGGTTCCCCGTGGCTAGAACCTTGGCGATCGCAGACTCGTTAAGATTCGTTAAACATCATTGCATACCTTACGGCAACCGAATGAGTCTGAACAAGGTTGTCTCAGTCATTTTGTCAAGAAATTGGCTAACTTAAAAAAAGTAGCTTTAGGCGATTTCTCTGGAGTTACGCAGGCGGATCAACTGACGGCGCATCTGAGGCGAAGCTTCCACATCCGGCAGTTCTGCTGCCTTGACTTCAGCTTCTAGTGGTTCCATGTACTCATCTGCACCATAGGAAAAGGCATCTAGCAAATTTCTAAAAGTTCTTCGCGGCTGCAAATAACTTTTTTTTCCTCAATGAGCCTGAACTTTAGGCGAATTTCGCAGTCGTAAACAGCAAACTCAGAGCTAATGGGCTGGCGATCAAGATTGGAATTCATGTGTAGTGACAGCAGGAGAAGGTGAACTTAAGTCAACTGCCTCAGCAAAATCTTTAAAGATTGCTGAAGCTTATTGGGGGTAGCCATCAATGTTAGAAGGGATGTTCACGTAAATTGAGCGACTTACTGCCTAAGCTAACATTCCCTAAAATGATTCAAATCCGCTAATTAGCTGAATTAGAAATTGGTTAGATGCAAATCCTTCCATTTCTTATAGATAACACTATTCAACATGTTCAACAGTGGCATTCTTAGAGCCTCCGTAAGGAGTTCATCTATACTTTACAGAGACTTTAAAGCATCTCTCCGATCGATTTTCATTCATGATTAAGCCGCAGGTTTACTGAACGATTTGCTTGTTTAAACTGTGGTTAGCAATCACTCTTAGCCTAAGTTGTATGAAAAACTTCGATATTTTGTTTTAAGCGGTTATGATAAATTTCTAGTACTGTTTCTAATCCTTCTTTAATTCCTACTAATTGTTTGACACCACTATAATCAAAACGAGCATAATTTTTAAGAGCAAAAACAACTTTAGCAGCTTTTTCTACTGAAGTAATGATGGTTCGATTATTACCCATTAAACCACTTAAATTATAGGCTAAATGTAATAACCAATCTGCTTGAGGGTGTTTGACCAAAGATAAACAAAAATCGATGTCATCGTAAATACCAATATCAATAAGTAAGTCGGCAATACTTCTCGCATTATCAACATTATTTTCATTGAGTTGATGTGTAAGTTGACGTTTGAGAGCGCGTTTTTCGCTAGAAGAAAAAATGGTTTACTATTACAAAACCATCTTTGATAAAGAAGAAAACACAAAAAATAATAAAAAATAAAATGCAATTTGTAGTTGGAGAGAAAAATTAAATTGATTCCTTTCACTTTCAGCGAATCTGATGAAAAGCAATTTTGCCCATTTACAGAAGTGCAAAAAAAA
>JAAUOQ010000129.1 GCA_012034795.1 Leptolyngbyaceae cyanobacterium CRU_2_3 | reverse complement strand
GGGTGGCTTCGTCTTCTAATACTCGCAACGCAGCCAGGATCATGTCGTCATAGTCAATAAAATTTTGCGACCGTAGCAAGATTTGATAACGTTCGTAAAGTCCCGCTGCGATCGCCAATACATCATAATCGAACCCCTCGGCAGAGATGCGATGGGCTCCTTCTCTACTAAATCCCCACCTAGTCTACGCAAATCTTCTGGCAGTAACCCAGAGCTTTTGGCCTCATGTATCACTGTAAAGGCTAGATCGGGTAAGATCTCTGTTCGCAATACTGACTGTCGGCGCAATCGCTCAGTTTCTTCGCCGTCAAACTGCCGTCCTTCCAGTAACCGCTGATAAGGTTGAGGATGCGCTGAGATCCATTGCTCTACACAAGTACGGATCAGTCGGCTGCCTTGGGTGGGAGATACTAACGTCATCTGGCTCAAGTTCAAGCCAGAAAGCGTCGGATGGCGGGTAGCAATGTTGAGGGCTAGCCCGTGCAGGGTAGAAACAGTAAACCCTTGAGGTGCAAGGACTAGCTCCCGCAGGTATTGACGAACTTTACCTTTGAGATTGGCAACAGCAGAGCGAGTAAAGGTAACCAGGATGAGTTGTCCTGATGGCAAAGCAGCAGGGAATCCAGCAGCAGGGAGTCCTGGCTGAGCCAGAGAAGCAATTTCGCCATTTCCCGATGGCTCCATCATTCCAGCCTGGAGTTGTCCCAAATACCGCTTTCCAAGAAACATGGCAGCCGCGATCGCCATTCCAGTCGATTTTCCAGATCCGGGCACCGCCGATACAGCCAAAGATCCCCCTTGCCAGTCTGCCATGCGTTGCTGTCCAGGACGCAATCCAGATCTCAGATCCTGGAGCATTTTGTTCTCGCGATCGCGGCACAGGTTGCTCTAAGTCGGTTGATATCATGACGGGTATCAGTCCTTGGAATGCAGTGTATTGGCAGACTGAGCGATCGCGCATCCATCAATTCGCTAGAATTATGGACCACTTTTGATCCTAACCAACATGGCTGCTTTTAACCAACATGGCTGCTTTTTGCAGAACTTCTGTCTGGTGCAAAGTCACAGACAGATCATTTTCCTTAGATGACGATTTCACGGTAGGCAAGGATGCTAGCATGACAAGGTTTCGATTGCATCCTGATACACCCTGACTAGGCATAGAGCGCGATGAGTTCCGAACAGATCCCCCCGTCTCCGCCCAAACCGGCTAGCCTTCAACCAGAACCTAACTTTGGCTGGAATATATACGCTGAGCTGATTAACGGGCGCTTTGCGATGATTGGCTTTTTTGCTCTAATTTTACTGGAAGTGCTAACCCACCAAGACTTTTTCAGTTGGATAGGTGTTCGCTAGCAAGAGGGTTGAAAATGCTAAGCCTCCTCAATCAACCGTGGGCCGCACTCAACCATAATAGCTGTACCTAAAATTCTGGTACAACTGTTGAAGCTGTTGCAGAATTAGCAGCAGAATTAGCAGGACAAGTAATGTCAGCCTGGAATGCTTTAATCCAACATCGAGTATATTAAGATACATGTTTTGTTAACTTTTCGTAGCTTAGGCTACGGTTTTTTCTAGTATGTTATTGTGGAAGTTGAAATCCAGCATATAAATATTTGAAAGGATGTTCGTCATGAACAAAAACCGTCAGCAAATTTTGACACAAGCTGCTCAAGCTCACCGTGAAACTCTACGTAAGAACTTGCAGCGTCGCTTAGAAGCTGCTCGCGCCAAAGGTGACGAAGCGCTGATTCGCCAATTAGAAGCTGAAGCACAATACATTGGCTAGGATATACTGGCTAGAAATTTTCTAGTGATGCGGTGCCTGAAAGTTGCCGTGTTTAATCGCAGCATCAGCTAGGACAACCTATCTAAAAGCTTCTAGTGAAAGTACTTCTAAATGGAGTTGACTCAACCCGCTCTCCTGATGGGTATAGAGCTAAATAACTGGCTGCAAGGCGACATCCCATCGCTGACAGGCAGCGTAACCTGAAAATTAAAGTTGTGATCTTGACGCCAGGAACAATGGAGACGCAATTGACCTGCATCTCCATTGTTCTTTAAAAGTTGATGGGCAAAAAAGTAATTGGCTAGCGTACTATTAGGGTATATCTTCCTTGACCATTACGCTCATAAGCGTTAGCAATCACTCGATAAGTTCCCGTAGCGGGTAGCGTTACTGTCAATGATGAATTACTGCTATTGGGCGAAACATCATCATTTTGACCCAAGGGTTGTCCACTCGCATCCAAAATCACCAGGTAGGTGTCAAAATCCGTACTCTCTAGGGAAGCCGTGATAGATTGACCTGCATTGCCCCGGAAAGTATATTCTCGGTAAAAACTACCGTCAGATTGCAATACTGGGGAACCTGGACCCAGCGTTCCTTGCTCTCGCAGCAATGCCCGACCTTGCTGCTGTGGACTCGACCCAGCCGCCGCTACACGTAGATTATAGCTACCTATCTCACCCGTGCCGCGTGAGTTTGCCAGAATTGTGTACGTTCCATCAGCGGGCAAAGCAACTTCAACCTTAGAGTTGCGTCCACCCCCACCGTCGTCATCCTGGGCAATATCCGTACCATCTGACGACAGCACAATTAGGTAAGAATCCAGATCGCTGCTAGTCATTTCAATGACAACAGTCTGTCCAGCTTTGCCATCAAATGTATAAGCATCAAAATAGCTGCTGTCTGAGGGTAACACGCCACTCGTCTGGTCAAGTTTTCCTTCTACTGCACTATCTAGTGCAATGCGCTGGGCTTCTTTGCCACCCCCTAACATGGGAGATTGTTGTGCAACGCGAGGTGCTCGTCCCTCCCGTACTGCCACCAAGAAAGGCTGAACCCGATCGATAGAAATCGCAAAGCCAATGCCAATATTGCCTGACTCTGCCCCAGGCGAAAAGATAGCACTATTAACGCCTACAAGTTCACCTTGACTATTGAGTAAGGGGCCCCCAGAATTACCAGGATTAATGGCAGCATCAGTTTGAAGCAGCCCGCGATCGGGATCAATCCGGCTAATGATGCCAGTCGTAAAAGTGCCTTGAAACTGTCCAAAAGGATTGCCAATGGCAAACGCTCTCTGTCCCACCTGAGCCGCACCCGATGCAGCAAGACGCAGAGTCGGTAAATTATTTTGCCCTCGAATCTTGACAGCGGCTAAATCTAGTCCTGCTTCGCCAAAAGCAACTACGTCAGCATCAAACGTTCTACGATCCGCTAAGGTTACTTTTACAGTTTCTGAGCCAGCCACCACGTGGGCATTGGTCAGGATCAGTCCATCAGGTGTGATGATGCTGCCGCTGCCTGTGCCATTCCCAGCAATAATCGAAACAACAGCAGGACTTGCAGCCTGGTAGACACGAACATTGATGCTATCCTCAGCATCTTGAGGGACTGCTTGAGCAAAAGCTGTCCGGCTATCACGTTGTCCAAAGTGGTCAATACTAAGCAGATCAATAGGAGAAGCTGCATTAAGGAGGTTTAGACCTGCTGCGGTTCCCATAGCAACAAATCCTGATGAGGCGAGGCGGAAAAACTTGTCTTCATACGATGAATTATGACTTAGTGGCTACTGTAACGAAGCTAGGCACAGTTCTATCCAGAAACATTAATGAGACTAATTGAGCGATCGCAACTTCCATCTCCTAATAGTTCACTTTTCACTTCTTTCTTCTTGCTATCCGGGATAAACCAGGTAGGATGTATCCCTTAACACCACACTGAGAATGAATGAATTGCAAAGCAGCAATGTTGAAAATTTCCAATTTTCGCTTTACAGTTACTTGCTGCTTATGATTTGCCTGAGTGCTATTTGCCTGACTACTATCTGCCTGAAGGCTATTGAGTCAATTACTGAGTCACGCCTTAACTGGAATATTAATAATGACGGATTGAATGACGGTGTACTCTTAATTTAATTACTGCTTATTCCATCCTTTAACTGTCAACTTCGATAACATTAATAGATGTAGAGTGCCCAGCTATCGCAATCTAGGTTTAATTTGACTGGAAATAAATTCTTGAAAGAGGCTACTGAAAAGTAAAGACCGACAGATGCAGTCTTTACTTTTTCGGATCTTATCAAGTGAGCAATTACTTGAGAGAAATGCTGAATCTTCCTTTCCGATTCAGCACAGGGCTAGCGATCCCCTGGATAGTCAATGGGTTGATAGTCCACATAATCAGCGCTGTCAGAATTCTGACGACGCGACGGATTTTGAGATGGACGGCGAGAACGATTGGTAGAAACTCGATCCTCCCTGACACCGGGACGAGAATCACTGCGGCTTTCACCCCAGCCTGATGAGCGATCGACTTGAGAATCATCATCCCAAACGCTACGATCAGCAGATCTTTCAGGTGGCAGTGGACGAGAAGAACGAGGGCGGCGAGGGCGATCATCGCTGTTTAAGCTGGGGCGAGCAGTTGATGGACGACGGCGTGTTTCATCTTCATATCTATCTATCTCATCCGGGCGAGAGTCTCTAGAACCGCGAATTCGCCGTGTAACTGTACGATTGTTGTCCAGTGGTGTTAGATCATCCAGCTCGGCTCTATAGACTCGGCTGACTGGGCGTTCATCATCCACAATCGGTGTATTGCGTTTGGCCTGATCTGTGGCGATGCCACGTAGTCGAATTGCTTCCACTGCAAACCAAATTGCCGCACCGGTTAACATAAATTGCCCAAACATTGTGATCGGGTCGAGCCGCCAGCCATTGAAGATCCAAAATGCCCCCACAACCGACTGCGACGACTGCCAAGGCAATGTCTTGATCCCTAGCAAGTGCAGGTCGAAAAGTCCGCAGAAAATAAAGCGCAATACCTGCCGCGACGAGCGCAATGCCGACCAGGCTGCCTATACCACCCCCAAAATTTACCATTAGCCCTCTCCGGTTGATCTGTCCCTATGTTAGCGACTCTACGATCGGAATCCCCACAATCACTCTTGCAAAAGTTAGGGTTTAGAGCAATTCACCTAACTTAAATTCACCTATCTTAAGATTTTATGAAGTCTTAATATTGGAGTGTCCAGCCATTAAAAAATTCGGCTAGGTAGCCATCTGTTCCTCATCCATACGAACAGACGCCTTTCCTGCCGAAGTCCCAAGTCACGGAATTTCGAGAAATAGCAGGATTGGAACTTGCAGGCGCTTGGAACTTGTAGGTACTATCTCAACAAAGTTCCTGATCCAATCCTAGCTTGCATCAGGCTAGACGCCATCCGCAATCTCTAGGAGCGCTGAACTTTATCTTTTTGGCTAACGAAGACTAGCCCTACGATGATGGGAATGACAACGATCGATACACCTGCTAGCAGGCTGAAAAAGAAATTAGCTAAAGAGGGTGTCATAGAGTTTTATCCTTGAAGGGCAAAGCAACTTTGTATTAACAATCTTATCGGTCTACTAATCCTTTGAAAAGCCTCATGAGGGAAGAAGTTGCGATCGCTCTTGTCACAGGACTCAGAGATTGTAAAGCGATCTTCCAGGTGATTCCATCAATACGACTCAGAACGACTCAGAAATTAGCGCATCCAGAGCACGCTAAAATATGAAGGCGATCGCTATAAAAATTAACTATTTCACTCAGAATCATGAATACCACCACCATCGCTATGGCGATCTTGTCTATTCTGTTAGGCTTAATGGTTCTGCTATTTATTTTCCGGATCGTCCTAACTTGGTACCCTCAAATTGATTTGAATCGCCTGCCCTATAAGCTTGTATCCCTTCCCACCGAGCCACTTTTGACTCCCCTAAGAAAGCTGGTGCCTCCCATTGGCGGCGTTGATATCACCCCAATTATTTGGGTGGGAATCTTTAGTCTCATCAGAGAAATTCTTTTGGGGCAGCAGGGGTTACTGACGATGATGACCTACACTCCTTAAAAAGCTGGAACAAAGCTGGAACTTAGAGGGTGGCAGTCAGAATTTAAGAAGGTTATGGCGTGCCTTATGGGCCATAGCTTTTCTAGCCTGCATTATTCATGAACCCCTCTGAAAAATGCCTGAACTGCCTATCCACAAAGGCTTCTAGCGATTTTTCGATTTTGACAGTGTGTTTTTATACACAAAACTCGAAGCAGAACGCGCAGAAGGGTTTCAGAATTTTCCAGAAGTCTGGTGAATAATCCAGGCTAGAGCGCTAAAGCATAGAAAACCGGGTTTTAATTGTATCTATGGCTTTTTGCCAACCTAGCTTTTGGATAGGTATCTGCAAGACAGGTTGAGGTTTAGATTCATTCAGATAGCGATAATTTTCCCAGATTTCCCAGTAGGGACAGCCTGGCTGGATCTTAATTCCTGCCCAGTGTAAATAATGTAGGTACTGGTTGACCTGAGAATCAATCAGCCGATCGCCCTCTGGCACAAAGTGAGAACTGCCTGCCCAATTACCAGGAGCCTTTTCGGGAAGACGGGCAATATTGCAACGTTTGGCAAGCCGTTTCAGCACCATATAGTTGATGATGGGTTGATCAGAGGTCTTCTGGGAGAAATCAAAGTATTCTGGATGAGCCGCACACTCGGCGAAGGTAGCGTACAGATCTGCCTCAGAAATCAACCCTTTTTTGGAACCCCAAAAGCCGCCGTTAAAGATTTCCTGACAGTCTGCCTCTGTAAAGACTCCTTGCTCTAAGACTTTGGACGTAAAGACATTGGCAATGCCGCCTGCGTGCTGATAGTCATTGCAAACGAAGTCAGCTTCGGCTAAATAGTTGAGGCTATCAATAATTTTTCAAACACGACGATGTCTGTATCAATGTACAGAAATTGATCGAAATCCCCAAACCAGCAGGCTTGCTTACGGAATTGATTAGGCCGGGCAAAAAAGCGATCGCCAAAAACTTCATGAAGTTGGACGGAGAGGCGTTCAATAAACTCTAAGTCTTGATAGACTTCTACTCCAAATTTTCAGCTAGTGTATCGGCAACAATCTGATAATTATCGTCATAGGGAATCAAAACAACAGGTGTTTCAGGATCATACTGACGAATGCTGTTGAGTAGAGCGATCGCGTGATCTAAAACGCGATCGTTTGCTGTGATATAAATACCGCGTTTCATAGTCTGTCATCCTTATGGAGGTCACTGGCGAATCAACTTCAGTTTGTTCAGTATTCGGTTGCCGATGTTGGGAGTCACGTCGTAAGGTTTAGCTGGACTATTTAGTGCAGGACGTTGGTCAGGTTCATGCAGATAACGATAGTGCAGGAAGAGATCACGATAGGGAAAGTCAATGTTTTCACCTTCACAAATTCGATTAAACAGGCTGGAAGACAACCCAATGAAATGAAGATAGGTAAGACGATTTCCGCGATCGAATAGTAGGTGATCTCGTGCTTCAAATCCAGTTGAAGTGACACAGCATCCAGTTTTTGATCATCTGGCAACTCCAAGGCGAAGTTGTAATAGGATAGCCCCGATTTCATCACCATATAATTCAAAACAGTTTGATCAGGAGCCATCGGATAGAGAATTTCTGAATCTCCAGTTTGTAGTGCTGCTATTAGCCTACTCTGCTGATCTGGACTAAAGAGGTTTCGTTTGGAAGCATAAAATCCAGAACAGAAGATTTCCGATTGAATCTGTTGCGTTGAAAAAATTTTAGTCAGTCGAGAAGCGGTCTTATCATAAACATGGCTTAGATCTTTAAACTGGAAATCATAAGTGATCCAATCTTGTTGATCTAATTGATTGAAGATGAAGTCTACTGAATTGAGCAGAATAGTATCTGCATCCATGTAGAGAAAGCGATCAAAGGGCCATCAAACGCACAAAGCCTACGATGTGTCCCAATCCGGTAATAGAAGGTTGGATCATGATTTTTCCAGCGTTGCCGGGCTGTAGGATGGCTATCCCAGACTTGCTTCACAAAGTTATCCCAAGTCTGAATTGAAGTTTGATCAGTATAAAGTTGAACGTTAGGGCGACGGGCAATTTCGTGACCAATCCGTTGAGTATTGTCGTCATAGGGATAGACACAGACAGGCATATCTGATCCCATAAAAGTATCGATGCTATTGAGCAAAGCTACGAGTTGATCGTAGACCTGATCATTGGCTAGAGTGCAGATTCCATCCATGATGAGCGAGGTTAAGAGAATTGCTCGACAAAATCAGATAGCCAATTTAAAAGATTGAGCTTGTGCAAAATAATCTGGCGAGCTTCAGCGATCGCCTCTTTGCGGTTATACCAAGCTTCTGGTGTAGCAGTGATTTCTTGAATATAAGCTACTCCCTTTTCATCTAAGCTGGGCAATCTTAAAAAAGCTACCAGGGGGTAATAATTTATCTGCCGCAGCACCGCCATAGTAAATAGGCAAACACCAAGCGAGTAATGAATCCCATAACTTTTCGCTAACATACCAATTGTTATCGATATAGTTTTCGACTGCCAAGTTGTAATAATAGGGAGCCATACCATGCCATTTGTTTTTTACCTCCCCAGTACTTTGAACTTGTGGGGGAAGATTGCGACCGTATATATCAACCTTTAGAGTGTCCACTTGCTGAACTTGTTGTAAAAATGCTAGCCTTTGACGATGGTTAGCCGTTCGATTGATACCCGAAGTAATCCAACTACAGGTACCGATTTTTTCGGGTACTGGCATTTCATCTAACTCGCGAAATGAGTTGGCATGGTACCAAATTGCAGGCATATAATCTGGTGTAGGCGCAAAGTCATCTGGGCCTGAAATGTACCCACAATACGCTTTCGCAGTCTCATAATTGGCTTGGTTTTATGCAGAACTTCTTTGAGAGGGGGTTCCCGCATCAGATAGATAGTCTTTGCTTTTGGGACACCCTGAAGATCTGCTTGAGCAAGAGCAATTTTTTGAGAGGGCTGCGATTGTTGCAAGCGGGACAACCAAAATCTGGGTTGAGAAATTTGTTGATGGAAATCATATTGATACATCAACAAAAAATCTGGATTGTGTGAGTTTTTGAGCATTTGAATATTCTTCCAAATGCCAAAAGCATGGGGCGTTTGTTGCCATAACCAGTCACTCTGAGTCAGACCTTGGTATGAGGTCATCATGCCAATAATTTTTCTGCCCATACGCTAGTCTGTGCTGTGAGGTGAACTAGGGTTAGGGTTCCCACAAATACAGAGAAGCACACAAGCAAACTACTGTTTTAACCGGTGCTGATCGCCTCTGAAGCGAACATACTCTGATGCGATGGCCAAAAATGCAGACACCAAAATCAGCATTACGCTGAGGGCATTGATATCAGGTTTAACCCCTGTGCGGACGCGGCTAAAAATTAGCATGGGTAAGGTGTTGATACCCCCACCTGCCGTGAAGCTGGAAATCAGCAGGTCGTCCATACTGAGCACAAAAGCTAGGAGACTGCCTGAAAGAATAGCGGGCATCAATTCGGGCAGTAAAACCTTGATAAAGGCTTGCAATGGGCTAGCTCCCAGATCTAATGCCGCTTCTTCTAGGTGCGGATCGAGATTGGTCAGGCGGGTGGAAACCACCACCGCGACATAGGCTAAACAGAAGACAATATGGGCTGCTACCACCGTCCACAGACTGAGGGGAAAACCCACGGAAGAAAGAAACACCAGCGTGGCAACAGCGATCGCAATATCTGGGATAATCAACGGCAAATAGGCTATACCGAGGTATAGCCCTTTACCTGGAAACCGAAACTTAGCTAGCCCAACCGCCATCATGGTGCCTAAAACCGCAGATATTCCTACGGAGACTAATGCTACGGTCAAACTATCTTGCAGGGATTCAAAAATGCGGCTGTCGCTAAATAAGGTCTGGTACCACTTAAAACTGAATCCTTCCCAAGTCGTGCTAAAGCGGGATGCATTGAAGCTATAGACTGCCAGAATCACTATAGGAATGTACAACTAAACCCGTACATCGAAGCAGGGTAAATAGCGACTGCCAGAATTTTGAGTTTAGGTTTAGGAAAAGCAGGATTGGTCATAAC
>JAAUOQ010000128.1 GCA_012034795.1 Leptolyngbyaceae cyanobacterium CRU_2_3 | reverse complement strand
GATCTCAACTGCACGAGGGCTTGTGTCTCTAGAAAAAATTGTTCAAGGCTGAGCATAAGTGGAATAGATTCAGATAGATCTTGAGCATGGGCATGACATTCTAGAGTTTTAGCGGCTTCGGCCAGGGCGATCGCCCCAATACTAATGCAAGAGCCTTTAATATAGTGGGCTTCGCGTTCTGTACCTAAAGGATCATTCTGTAAAACTTTAGTTTTCAAGGCTTCTAGATGGATCGGTAAATTCTCAACTAAAGTTTGCAGTAACTCTAGTTCAAACTCTAAATTACCTCCCGACAAGTCATGCAAATAGTCCCAGTCTATGAGAAGAGATACTTCTTCTGGATGATTGATTTCAGCGTTATCCATTAGATTCACCTCCAACGATGGTTGATTGGGTTCCATCTTGGCAATTATTTGACTCCAGTAAGCCAGTTTCTCCGCCAGTACCTTCTTTTGTACAGGTTTACTTAAATAGTCATCCATGCCAATTTGGATGCATTTTGCCTGGTCTTCTTTCATGGCGTTAGCAGTCATCGCCACAATGACTGTATGCTTTGTCTGCTCCTGACTCTGATGCTGACTCTGATGCTGACTCTGATGCTGACTCTGTAACTGGCGAATTGCCTGAGTTGTAGCATACCCATCCATAATTGGCATTTGGCAATCCATCAAGATCAAATCATAGTTAATCTTTCCCATCAGATCCAGGACTTCTTGCCCGTTAGCAGCTACATCCGCATCATAGCCTAAGTGTTTGAGTTGATTTAATGCCACTTTTTGGTTGACGACACTATCTTCAGCCACCAGAATTTTGGGCTTTTGATCAGTGGATGAGACAACTGATCTAGAACAAGTTTGGGTGCTGCCCAAGCAACAGGTAACTCTGGTTGAGGTTCTGGTAGGGCTAATCGATCGACATCCAGATTCATCACCTGTAACAGACAATCAAATAGCCGAGATTGCTTGACGGGCTTGACTAGATGCACTGCAAATCCCAGATCGCGGCTTTGCTGAGTGCCATTTTTCTGGTTCAGTGATGTCAACATCATGAGCCGTGTAGTTGTCAACCGTGGATCAGCCCGGATGCTTCGTCCCAGCATTTCTCCATCCATCTCCGGCATTTGCATATCCAGGATGGCAATATCATAGGGTGCCCCAGCGAGTACACCTGCTTCTAGCAAAGCTAGCGCTTGCTCGCCGCTATTTGCTTCATCGACTTGCATGCCCCAAGCTGTGGCTTGATAATAAATAATCTTGCGATTGGTAGCATTATCATCGACAACTAGCAAACGTAAGCCATTTAGACCGATCGTCTGTAAGGCAATAACTTCTGATGGCTGCGGACACTGCTTCTCAAAAGTCAGCGTAAACCAAAATTTAGCACCCTCTCCTTCAATACTATCGACCCTGATTATGCCACCCATCAGTTCTACAAGCTGTTTGCAAATGGCTAAACCTAATCCAGTGCCGC
This sequence comes from Leptolyngbyaceae cyanobacterium CRU_2_3, assembly GCA_012034795.1. GTDB lineage: Bacteria > Cyanobacteriota > Cyanobacteriia > Elainellales > Elainellaceae > Drouetiella. The sequence goes on along the minus strand of JAAUOQ010000128.1, from coordinate 8,551 downwards.
CAAATCTGCGAGTGGTGGATGCATCTACTTGTGAGAAAGGTTGGAATAACTTTGTCTGATTCTCGGCGGCAATGCCAATTCCAGTATCGTCTACAGAAAAATTAGCGTTGCTGCGGTTTCTGTTTGCGAGTGCAGCAAGATACGAATCACAACTTCCCCATCTGCTGTGAATTTAATTGCGTTGCCCAATAAATTGGTCAGAACTTGGCGGAGACGACCCACATCGCCCCGCAACGCCTTGGGTACATCGGCATGAACCAAAGTAGCAATCTCTAACTCTTTAGCATGGGCAGAGCCTGCTAGTAGGTCTGCGACTTCTTCAACGCAAGCAACCACGTTAAAGTCCAAGACTTCCAGTTCCATTTCGCCTGCTTCTAGCTTGGAAAAGTCCAGGATTTCATTGAGCAGGGTTAGCAAGTTATCGCCGCTAATCCGAATGGTTTCAGCAAAATCGCGCTGCTGAGCATCTAAGTTTGTGTCCAGCAACAATCCGGTCATCCCCAAGACAGCATTCATGGGCGTGCGAATTTCATGGCTCATGGTTGCTAGAAATGTGCTTTTCATTTGAGCCGCTTGTTCAGCTTGTTTGCGCGCTAACTCTAAGGCTTGATTTTGCTGCGCTAGCTGTTGTCTCTGCCGAATTTCCTGATCTTGAATGCATTGACGTTGCTCTTCAATCCGCTTCGCTCGCTAATATCTACCACTGAGCCTTCATAGTACAGAATCTTGCCATTTATATCGCGAATGGCTCTAACGCTTTCAGAAACCCAGATGATGCTGCTATCTTTACGATAAACCTGATATTCAAAGCCTAAAATTTGATCCTGTGTTTGCATAATCCGCATCAGATCTTGACGCAAATGAGGATTGACGTATACCTGCTGAGCAATGTCAGTGAGGGTGGCTAGTACTTCTTCTGGAGAATCATAGCCATAAATTCTGGCTAGAGCGGGATTAGCACTGAGGAAACGACCCTCTAGCGTCGTTTGAAAAACCCCCTCAATTGAGTTTTCAAAAATGCTGCGATATTTTGCTTCTGCCTGCCGTAACTCTTGCTCAGTCTGATGTTGTTCTGTGATGTCAATTCCAGTTCCAATGATAAATTCGACTTTTCCTTCAGTATCTGAAAGTGTGATGTTTGACCAAGCAATCAGGCGGCGATCGCCACTGCGGGTTGTCCAAGTATTTTTGTGCAAGACTGGGAGATCTTGAGACATGAGCTTAGAAAAAATAACTTTGATTGAATCCACTTCATCAGATGCTAGAAAAATATTCCAAAAGGGTTTATTGCGGACTTCAGCGAATGAATATCCTGTGACTTTTTCGCATTTTTGATTGAAGCGAACAATCCTAGCAGAACCATCTAAAACAATCACTAAAGCATCAATAGTGTCGAGAATTGCTGTGATAAAGTCGCGTTCTTGTTTTAAACTCTGCTCTGTGACTTGTCGCTTCCTAATTTCCTGATAGATTAAGCGAAACATCAGCCCTAGAATTAGCAGTTCCAGGAGCGTTCCTGATACAGAAGCGATCGCCACTCGATCAGTACGTGATCGAACCTCTTGCATCCAGTGTTGAATATAGGTTTGCTCACTCTGAGTAATGGATTGAATCTGGTTTTCAATCTTCTGATTCGTCTGAATTAATTGATCCTGAGAGCGGTTCATCAGTAAATGATTCAGGGCTGCCTCTCGTCCTTGGTTCTTGCGGACGGCTATTGCGACATCCATCTCAGCCATTTCTCTGGAGACAAACTGCAATATGGTGCTCAATTGTCGCTTTTGTTCTGAAGCAACTGGCGCTAGCAGTTGAAGCGTTTGTAAGCGCTGATTGAGTGCTCGAACGTGGTCACGATAGAGGGTTAAATCATCTGGTTTACCGGAGATTAAATAGTACTGCTGATCGATCTGAATCTGTTTGATCTGAGAGAGAACATCGGTCAGTTGTTCTGATGCATTGTGCTGAGCAACGACGGTTCTCGACAATTCCATCACGGTGGACAATTGCTGGTAGAATATGATACTTATTCCCAGTAAGACTACTGAGGCTATGCTAAACCAGACAGAAAGTCTTCTAATAAAAGGATTGTGGGATTTTCCAGATTTCTCAGCAGTTCCCGCACTCATGACCGATCGCTCAATTTCGAGCAGGTTCCGGCGTATCTCCAGTTGGTCAACAACCTGACGAGCCAATACTTTGAGGATATTGATTTGTTCGCTAGTCAGTTGACGAGGCACATGGTCAATCACACAGAGCGTGCCCAGCACACAGCCCTCTGAAGTAATGAGGGCCACTCCGGCATAAAATCGCGCAGGCGGTTCTCCAGTTGCTAAAGGATTGTTGACAAATCGCTCGTCTGCTAACGAGTCTGGAACGATGAATACTTCCGCTTGCTGAATGGCATAGGAGCAAAAAGACAAATTGAAGGGGATTTCGGTTGCTCCTAACCCAATACTCGACTTAAACCACAGTCGATCTCCGTCAACTAGGCTGATCAGGGCGATCGGCGTCTGACAAATATCAGCCGCAATCTGCGTGATATCGTCAAACGTTCGCTCAGAGGCAGTGTCCAAAATTTTATACTGCTGAAGCACAGCAAACCTTTTTGTTTCGTTGGCAAAGTGGGGAATACTGGGCATATTGATGGCGTGATTTCGCTGCTGTTTGGCAAACTGCTGCGCGAACTATGACTAAGTCAGATTGGGTCAGTTAGATATGGGTAAGTCAGATTAGGGCAGAGTATCTTTACGGTAACATCGACAACACTATCGCAGGTTCATAGATAACGCTTAATCTTTCCAGGTTTATACTTAGGTTCTACAAAAGTAGATGTATAAGAATTCACTGTAAAGTGATATCTAGTTAAAGATACAGACCTGTATACGAAGCAGCATATGGGCTATAGTGAAGGTTTAGATTCAGCCATAGCATCCCCCGATCGCATGAGATACGCTGGGAAGTAAACGCATGGACATGCGCCTGCTTCCCTGATGCATATTTGCAATTGGCTGAGAACCGCTGACTGAGAACCGCTACAAAGCTTGATCAAGAAGCAGCGTGAAGCTTGTCTAATCTTCGGGGGTGGGCTGGCGAAGGCTTGATTCAATCTCTTCTAAAGTATTGAGAACAAGCCGCTTGGCCTGTAGCTTCCATCCTCGCTTCTGGATGGCGATCGCTGCTGCCGTACCACCCAGGGTGGCTAGAAAATCGAGGGGCTGGAAAAACGAAATCCCCAGCAGTAGTCCCAGTCCTGCAATGCCCCAAAACGGTAAAGAAACGGTCTGCCGCTGCGTTTCTATCAGCTTACTGAATCCATCGGTGGGTAATTCAGCTTGTAGAGTTTCCTTGATCTGCTTTTGCTCGGCAGCAGAGACAGACAAGCCAATTTTGCGCCGCAGCTTTTCGACTTTGCGGGCGTCAGTGCTGTATTGGGTGAGCTCGTCTTCTGCCATCATAATCACGCGATCGTACTGTCCCACTGCTTTACCCCTTACTCTCATGGATGATGGTTATCTAGAGAACCTAGTATGCCAGAGGCAGGCATAGCAATCCCAAATCTGTCATGAGAAAACCAAAAAGGGTTTTGGGAGGCGCGTCCCAAAACCCCGATGGAAGCTAAGATGGGTGACTAGAGGATGTCTTTATTTTTTGTGCGCACTCGCTGATAGAACTCTGTCATCACCTCAATGAAGGAAGCGTCTTTGTTCCAGAAGGGAGGAAAGTCGCCCTGCTTCTTGATCAAAATGGCTGGAACGTTAGCAGGACTGGCTTCCGGTAGTGCAGGCAGGCGTTTGTGTCCTTGCCAAAATTCCTTTAAACTCGTAGCGGTTTCGGGGTTAATGAGGTTAGGCTGAGTGTAGTAAGAAGCAACTGGAGCAGGGTCAACTTTTTCGATCGCCAATTCTGCCGACAGCGCCATGCCCAAGGGCGATTTGGCCAGTTCTTGGTGGAGGGCAACCCTGGAGAGTCCACGTAGCTCAAATAACAAGAATGGATCGCGATCGAGTTCAGCCGCCACTAGATAGTAGACGCCTGCAATATGTTTGCACGGGTTACTGGAATCTGGGCAAGAACAGTGGGTCTTGAAGTCGGCTTTGCTGTGGGGTAACAGATGCAATCCTAGGACAGCAAAACTCTCTTCAATGTTGTCAGGAATTTCGTTGAGCAAAAGACGAGAAATCAGGCTGGCTTTAGAGGCAATCAGGGCAATTGCCGCTGCCCATTTGGCCGCGCTGATCGGCTGAATTTGAATCTCCGTGGTGTAGAGGGGTTCTTTGTAAACTCCAAAGTAAGGATTGACCGAACCGCGAACTTTGGCAGTGATCGCACCCTTCTGGATTTCAAAGCTTTTGATTTTGTTGCCATTGGCATAGGAACGACCCCGACTTAACCGCCCCGAATCGGTAAAAGATTCTAATGCTGCGATAAATTTCTTGCCCCACCAAGTCCGGCTAAATTGTGCCATTGATCGCCCTCCTAAGCTTTTATATCTTGCTGCTGATATATGCTGCTGCTGAATTGAGGTCTACTCCAAGATGGCATTTCGATTGAGCGCAATCATTTGCTTGAAAGCCTCGTTGTCTAATTCAGTCAACCAAGATTCATCCGATCCAACGATTGATCCGGCTAGTTTTTTCTTGTCTTCAATCATTTCATCAATGCGCTCCTCTAAGGTGCCAATTGCCACAAACTTATGGACGAATACATTCTTCTTTTGCCCAATTCGGAAGGCGCGATCGGTCGCCTGGTCTTCTACGGCAGGGTTCCACCAGCGATCGAAATGAAAGACATGATTGGACTTAGTGAGGGTAATGCCAACACCACCTGCCTTCAGAGAAAGTACGAACACTGAAGGTTCTGATTCTGGATCTTGGAATTCTGTAATCATGCGTTGGCGCTTGTCAGGATTAGTACCCCCATGCAAGTAATAAGTATTGTAATGTAGGGTCTGCCGAACATATCTTTCTAGAGATTCACCAATCTCTGTAAATTGCGTAAAAATAAGTAAGCTCTCTCCTGCTTCGATCGCCTCTGTAATCATTTCTGTAAGACGACTGAGTTTGTGCGATCGCTCTGGTGTAAAGTCACTATTATCCTGAAGGAATTGCATCGGATGATTACAAATTTGTTTGAGTTTCATCAGCGTTGCCAGAATTAGCCCTTTGCGCTGAATGCCTTGGGCAGAATTAAGCTGCTCTTCGACATCTTTAACTACAGCTTCGTAGAGAGATGCCTGCTCTTGAGTGAGGTTGCAAAATAGCTTTTGCTCTACTTTATCGGGGAGGTCTTTGATGATCGACTGATCGGTTTTGACCCGTCGCAGAATCAGCGGTTCTACTAGCTTTTTCAGCGTTGTAGCTTTAACTTTGTCATTGTTTTTCTGAATCGGGATTTCAAACGACTGGCGGAATTGGGATTCCTTACCCAAATAACCCGGATTGAGAAAATTGAAAATAGACCAAAGATCAAGCAATCGGTTCTCAACTGGGGTGCCGGTGAGGGCCAGGCGATGATGGGCAGGAATTTTAGCGATCGCTTTGGTCTGAGCCGCCTTTGGGTTTTTGATGTTTTGTGCTTCATCTACCACGAGTCGATGCCAATCAACGCTGCTCAACAGCTTTTCGTCCTTACGGGCCAGCGTGAAGGACGTGATCAGCACATCACAAGTTTGACACGCAGCTTTGAATTCTTTAGCATCTTGCAATCGCTGTCCACCCTGATGGACGATGGCGCGCAACTCCGGCCCAAATTTCTCAATTTCCTTGCGCCAGTTGCTAACCACAGAAGTAGGGGCAATGAGCAGTGTCGGTGGTAGGGATTTGATTTTCCGAGCTTTAGTTTGTTCCCGTTCTTGCAGCAACCGAGCAATCACCTGTGCCGATTTGCCCAACCCCATATCATCTGCCAAGCAACCGTTGAGTCCCAGACTTTCTAGATAGTTCAGCCAGGAGACGCCGCGCTTTTGGTATTCTCGCAGTGCCCCTTGAAACCCAGGGGGATCGGGCATCACTTCTAAGCGAGTTTTGTCGTTCAGCTTGGTTAGCATGTCAGACAATAGTTGATCCCGTTCCCAGTCCAGTTCAATATCATCTTCCCCATCGGCCGTTAGCTTCATGAAGTCGAGCAGACTCATCTCTGGATGATCTTGCTGAGCTTTCTTCCAAAACTCCAGCATTTGCTGCATTTTTTCGCGATCGAGCTGCATCCACTGTCCCCGAAACTGGACAAGGGGTGATTTAGAATTGACGATCTGTTGCCATTCTGCTTCGGTGATGGATTGATCGCCGATCGCCAGGTCATATTGGTATTCCACCAGGGTATCAAACGAGAAATAGCTTTTGGATTTATCGGCTCCAGTCGCAGATTTTCCTTTGGCTTTCAGGCGGATTTTTGCTCGCTGCCGTCCTTTAGGAGTCCACCAGGCAGGAATAATTACCTTATAGCCCGCGTTTTCCAACACCCAGGCCGTTTCGTTGAGAAACTCGAAGGCTGTTTCGAGATTGAGAAAAATCCCAGTCGGTTGGTCGGTTTCCAACCCCAGCCAGAGCTTGGGATAAATCCGGGCCGCATAACCCAGATTCAGCAGTAAATGTTGCTCAAAGTCTTTGCCAAACTGCTTTTTTAGAGTTTTCTGCTGTGAGGCAGGCGATCGCCAATATTCCAGCAAAGGCATCCGGGATGAAGGGTCTTGCTTGGGCGCAACCTGAAACTCTAGTGTCCAAGCGTCTTCGGGTTTGTTAGGAGCTTGGAGTTGAAAGCACAGATAAAACGGCACATCAGTTTGAGTCCGGCTGATGCGATCGCGCCATGCCTGCCACTGCTGATACAGCTTGAGTCCATCGGCAGTTGTCCAGGGTGCAGAGGGATAGAAGCATTGATAGAGTAAGGTATTGGCAATTTTCTGGTCAAAGGCAGTTGTGGAGGGAGTGGCCGTCACAATTTCGGTGAGCAAGCACTCTGAAAAATGGCGTAGAAGGCTGAGTTTATCGTGGAATTGGGGAGCTTTGGGCAGATCTGTAAATCCAGCAACACAAGCCAATGGCATCGCTTCTACATAGTGCTGGAGATCGGTTTCATATTGCTCGGAAATAATTTCCCAAGCTGAATAGATTTCAAATTTGGGTGCAGTCGATTGGGTGGTTTTTGTAGCAGTTTTTGCGGTGGTTTTAGTAGTGTTTTCTGCGGTTGCTTTAGCGGTGGCTGCTTTAGAGATCGTTTTAGATGCAGTAGTTTTTGCAGATTTGGTTGATTTTGTAGCTGTCTTGGCTGTATCTGCTACCTTTGCTGTCTTTGCTGATGCTTTAGAGTTAGGCAGCGATCGATATTTCAGAGCCGGAATATAGTGATCTTTGAGAATAATTTGCTTAAAGGACTGAGTGTAGTGATACCAGAACAGCAAATCCGACCCTAACTGAATTTCTGCTAAATTATGCAGCGCAATAAAATGTAGCTCATTGAGTAGTTTGATCACATCTGTGACCGATTGAGCCGCAGAAGTAGTGGCGATCGCTGGTAGCAAGCAATCTGCCAATACTTCCATGCAAAGGTTTCAGGTAGCTCTGCTTCTAAATATCGCGCTAGTTCCAAAGACGGCAAGGGCTGGTTGGGTGTGCTGGGTAACAAGAAAAATTGAGGTGAAATTGCCTTCTCTAAATTGGACGGCGGCGAGGCTTTGATGCCTAATTCCTGACTCAAAAAAGTCGTTAAATCTGTACCGAACAAATGATGGGGATGAACAGTTTTACTAGCTTTTTTCCGCTGTTTAGTTTCCGTTGTTTCCACCCAAAGATAAAATCTACCCTGCTGAATAAATCCTGTTTCTGTTTGAGGAATCCAAGTTCCGTGAAGAATTTTCATGGCGTTTCATAGATGCAACTTTACACCTTTGCCTTTACTTTGAATGTATCAGAAGTTGTTAGAAATGAGACCGATTTAAGAAAACACAACAGACTCTTGCAGGGGCTTGGCAGTGCCAAGCCCCTCCTAACCTTGATGCGCCTAAAATACTGTTCAAATCGGTATGAGTTAATTTTGCCCAACCCAATTGAGCAGAACTCGCATCCTACGAGACTGAGGAGTAGATCGCAAATGGGGTTTTGGGGTGCGCGACGCGCACCCCAAAACCGCAAGAATCCTGGTTTTCTGCCCGCAGCGCGGGCGGAAAACCAGGATTTTGAAAGGATTATTGGGAGCTTTGCGATCTACTGAGGATAGTTAAAGTAAAGCGAGCAAAAATCTGAGTCGTCAGCTTATGGACGATGAAGCTCCTGAAGTTCTTCACTGGACTGAGTAGCCCGCGTTTTGGCTTTGCTCCAGAGAAACCACCAAAGTTCTAAGCTAATCAATGCCAGTCCACTCACCGTGACACCCGCTTTTACCACCAGAGGTTGCTCGATGCGCTGAAAGGTGCCAGAGACGGAATGAGGAGTAGTGGAATGAGGAGCCATCTCGCCTGCTTGAGCAGGAGGAGTGAGGAGCACATTGAGGGACAAAGGGGTTCCCGAAGCACTCCATAATCCTAAACTCACTAAAAATCCTAAACCTACTAAAG
>JAAUOQ010000127.1 GCA_012034795.1 Leptolyngbyaceae cyanobacterium CRU_2_3 | reverse complement strand
CAGCTTACCCACCCAGGCATTAGACACCGGCACATAATCTTCCCGTTTGTTCACCAACATAATGCCAAACAGAATTAAGACATTGACAGCCCCCACATAAATCAAAATCTGGGCCGCTGCCACAAATCCAGCATTCAGGAGAATATATAGACCTGACATACTGATGAACACCAAACCCAGCAAAAATGCTGAATAGACGATGTTTGACAATAGAACTACGCCGAGCGCTGCTCCAATCATCATGAGCGCCAATACGCCAAACGAAACCAGTTGAACCCCATCCGCTAGATTCACAGATTGTCTCACTCCCTTGAATTTGCATCATCTACAGTCTTAGGGTTGCAGGCAGAGAACCCAGAGATCTGTTTTCTTACCTCACATCCAAGCTCTTACTTTGCCGCATTTTCTGCTTCTTCCAGAATCTCGGACGGCAGTTTGCCAGCTCGTCGTGCGCTTTCTGGCAAGTTATGAGGATCAAACACCCCTTTAGGCAGGTAAACAAATTCTTTCAAGGGTGACACCATGGGGTCTGAATGGACAACACTATAGGGCAACCGGCCCAACGCAACGTTGTCATAGTTTAGTTCGTGGCGATCATAAGTTGCCAGTTCATATTCTTCAGTCATCGACAAGCAATTAGTCGGGCAATACTCAACGCAGTTGCCACAGAAAATACACACTCCAAAGTCAATACTGTAGTGGTTCAGCTTTTTCTTCTTTGTCTCTTTGTTAAATTCCCAGTCCACTACCGGTAGGTTAATCGGGCAAACCCGGACGCAAACTTCGCAGGAGATACACTTATCAAACTCAAAGTGGATACGGCCTCGAAAACGCTCAGAAGGGATCAGTTTTTCGTAAGGATATTGAACTGTGATCGGACGGCGTTGCATATGGTCAAAGGTTACAGATAGACCCTGACCAATGTATTTTGCAGCTTGTACAGCATCTTTGGTATAGTCACCAACTTGCTTGAGGAACTTCAGCATAAGGTTTCTCGCAGATTCGAGGGGGTTATAAAGACAAGGTTATCCGCCAAAAGCAACGGGAAACGATAGTTTGAGGGCTGCGGTTAGCAACAAATTCACTAGCGACACAGGCAATAAAAATTTCCAACCCAGATCGAGCAGTTGGTCAATCCGCACACGAGGAACCGTCCAACGCAGCAAAACTGCCAGAAAAACCATCAGGTAAGCTTTAAACAACGTCATGACAATGCCCAAGCTGGCAGTGATGACTTGCAACCAGGGCGTAGATTCACTGACATTAAGTAGATTCGCCAATAGGCTCACTGGAATAGGAGATCCCCAACCGCCCAAATAAATCACTGCTACCAAGAGTGAAGAGAGTACCAGGTTAGCGTAAGAACCCGCATAGAAAAGCATAAATTTGACAGCGCTGTACTCGGTTTGGTAACCCGCCACCAATTCTTCTTCTGCTTCAGGAAGGTCAAAGGGAATCCGTTCACACTCAGCCAGAGCTGCAATCCAGAAGATCAAAAAGCCAATGGGCTGTCGCCAAATGTTCCAACTCAAAATGCCGTAGTCAGATTGCTGCGCCACAATGTCGATCGTGCTGAGAGAATTAGACATCATCACAACTGCCAGCACCGACAACGACAGCGGAATCTCGTAGCTGATGGACTGAGCCGCAGCCCGCAACCCACCGAGCAGTGAGTATTTATTGTTAGACGCATAACCCGCCATTAACAGCCCAATGGGGGCAATGCTAGAGAGCGCGATCCAGAGAAAAAGTCCAATGTTTAAATCTGTAATCACCAGGTTCTGTCCAAAAGGCACGATGAGATAGGACAGAAACACTGGAATGAAGACCAAAAGGGGAGCGATCGCAAATAGCCAGGGATCGGTCTTAGCAGGCAACACATTCTCTTTAAACAGCAGCTTGATTACGTCGGCAGCCGGCACCAACATTCCAAAGGGGCCCATATACTCTGGCCCAATCCGCTGCTGCGCTGCGGCTGACACTTTGCGCTCAATCCAGGTGGAGACTAAAGCTAGGACGGTAACCGCGCCCACAATCAGCACCATTGGCAAGGGAATCCAGATTGTTTTGGCGACGCCTGTAGGCAGCCCATAATCTGTCAAAAGTTGGATGAAGCTTCCTTGTAAATCAATTCCTGGACTCATGTTCTTCGGTGCGCTCAGGGGATTTGATAAGTAAATTTGACCATAGCAGCCTTAAATAAAGAAGGTTTCTACTAAACCTCCAGACTTAGTATATCGTTGCATGGTTTTTTGGGCGGCATTGGCAGTGAATGGAAGTTCCAGGGTTTACCATAAGAAATTTCTACAGAATTTTGGGTGGTATCAATATTTTTGCAATATTTTCCCATTAGAGATATTAAGCAGACTTAATATTAAGCAGACTTAAGTTAAGCAAGGGATGAAAAATTCAGCCCTTGTGAGTATCATAAGTGGCTGGACTGCGGTCAATACATTCATCTTGCAGTATCTTGCAGTCAATATAGTTCTTGTGGTTGAGTGAATGGCTAAGAACCGTGCAAATCCCTAACTTTCCTGAATGTAGTCATGATTTGGTCAATTCCTTGAGCCACTATAGTGATCAGGAATTGCTCACCCTATTTCAGCGCCATCCTGATGCTGGGAAATACTCAGCGCAATTTTTTGTCGCTACAGCCCAATCGTTTACTCCCTGATTCGGCATTCTGTACGGTCGCCTGTCCAAGCCGATTACCTGTTTGCCGTTACCTGGCGACATATTTATTACGAATTGGGTGGCTTGGATTTACATGAGACATCCTCTACTGATGGTAAGCCCTTTACCCTACAAAGCTGGCTGATCAACCTCACTGCGATCTGCATCAATCGGATGGAATTGCCTCCAGTAGAATCAATTCACTACACCCTAGAAGAAGCCTCGCCTCCGCTCTGGTGCTATGTAGAACAGGCACTCGATCGCCTCTTACCCATTCATCGATTAATGGTCTTGATGGCACAAACTTTTCATTGGAGTGAAACCCGGATCGCTGCCTATCTACAAGCAGAGGGAGAAATTCTCAAACCTGGAGAGGTAAAGCAAAGGCTAGATGAAGCTTACCAAGAACTAGAAGCGGCTCTGCCACAAGATATTAGCGAAATTTATTTAGGTCGAATTCGCCAACCTAGTGCTCCAGAAGATGACTACAGCGATATCTTCAGCCTTGATCCATTACAGTCAGTGTCTGATTAGTATCCATCCTGGGGTAAGTGAGTCGCCAAGCTACGAGATCTTAGGGAGCCAACAAACCCTCATCAAGACTTTAGATAACGTTAAAGTTTGCCGTTGAAACTGCAAAATCTGCTTCTGATGATTTTTTTTCATCAGGAGAAGATTTCCGCAATTGTACTGACCCCGGCTTAAGGCTTGATCTCATGGCAAGTATAAAATTCAAATCTGCGGCGAAACTTTAAGGATAATCACGCAATCCGATCGGGGTATGTAACCCAATAAAGAGATTGATGAAATTCGCAAGATCCTCAACCCAAATGGCTTTAGTGAAAAGATAGCTAACCTATGAGTTAGGCATAGACAACCAGAAGCAAATTGGATAGAAGTAGTAAAGGCTACAAGATTAATTGATGTCCTGCGTAGAGCCATCAAGTTCTTTATCTCTGCCTTTCAACACTTGCAATCTCAGCATTTGTATCTAGTAAGAGTCCTTAGCCTAGAGTTTGCTGTTCTTTTCGCTCAACTCCCTACTTCTATTCCTGAATCCCGCTCATGAAAACAAAACTTTTGACTGGTTTCTTTGTCACGGCTACTGCTCTAGGTGGCGTGCTGGCTGGCATATCTCCCGCACACGCTTTCACCTGGAACAATTCTTGGAGCCAGTCTCCGATTTTGAGTAAATCCCAAACCGGATTTGATGATGCGCCTTTCCAAGCCTTCGTTCAGCCGGAACGGATGGAAAAAGTCGATGTGGGTCAGTTGCTCCTCGATCCCACCAAGCTAAAACTGAAGTTCGATCACGAAGTTAAGGTTCACTTTATCAATGAAGGTGCCGGTTTCAGAAACCAATTAGCCTATGAAGCTACAGGCACTACCACCCGCACAGGTCTAGTCTTTAACGATGCCTCAGACGATGTCCTGAAATATGGAGATGGTGTGAGCTTGGGTAACGTCAAGGCAGGCACCTTGCTCGACTTCTGGCTGAGAGCCGATGGTAGAAATGGCGGTAGAAATATTTTTGGCACCCAAACCGCTGCCAACGAAGACGGACTCCAGCATGTTTTTGCGGCTGCCTATAACAATTACCTGGTACTCGGCTTTGAAGACTTGTACGGTGGCTTAGGGGCTTGGGGAGGAAAGAACCAGGGTTCTGACCGAGACTTCAACGATACCGTTGTGGTAGTTGATATTGGTGAAGACAACATTCGCGCCATGAGTGTGCCCGAACCCTCCATTACGTTAGGTTTAATGAGCCTGGGCGCTGCGGGTCTGATGCGTCTGCGCCGTCGCCAAAACAGCGTCGTGAGTTAATCTTCACAAGTTGGACAATGCTAGCCTAGCTGTAAATAGCCGATAAATTGAGCTCAGCGCGGTTTCTCTAACCGCGCTTTTTGGCGATCGCCGCTCATCAAACTGGCAAATACTATCAGAGTAGATTACGTCTCATGTAAGGCTGCAAGGCATCTGGAATCTGAACAGTACCCTCTGGCTGTTGATAGTTTTCCAAAAGTGCGGCCATAGTCCGCCCCACTGCCAATCCAGACCCATTCAGCGTATGGACAAATTGGGTTCCTTTCTTATTCGCTGCTTTAAAGCGGATATTACTGCGGCGAGCTTGGAAATCTGTACAGTTGGAGCAACTTGAAATTTCGCGGTACTTACCGGCTGAAGGAATCCAAACTTCTAGATCATAGGTTTTGGTAGCTGCAAAACCTAGATCACCCGTGCATAGGGAAATGACGCGGTAGGGCAGTTTCAGCGCTTGTAGAATTGATTCAGCCTGCTTTAATAGGCTTTCATGTTCTTGCTCAGAGGTGTCGGGATGAACGAACTTAAACATCTCCACCTTGTTGAATTGGTGCAGCCGAATTAATCCGCGTGTGTCGCGTCCGTAGCTACCTGCCTCCCGGCGGAAGCAGGGCGTGTAGGCACAGTAATGCAAGGGGAGATCTTCAGCCATTAGAATTTCATCGCGATAGAGGCTATTGATTGCCACTTCTGAGGTCGGAATCAGCCAAAGATCATCGCGATCGCACTTAAAAGCTTCTTCTGCAAACTTAGGCAACTGCCCAGAAGCAGTCATTGACTGGCTATTAGCTAAAAGAGGGGGTATCACTTCTGTAAAACCTGCCTGAGTATGTTGATCCAGCATGAACTGGATCAAAGCTCTTTCTAAAGCAGCGCCTGCTCCTAGTAAGGTAACAAACCGACTTTGGGCAATTTTAGTCGCTCGTTCAAAGTTTAAGATTCCCAATTTCTCGCCAATTTCCCAGTGGGGCAAAATACCTTCACGGGTAGGAATATATTCATCTCCCCAACGGTATAGTTCAACATTTTCCGCTTCATCTTTACCAATGGGAGTACTTATACTCGGTAAATTAGGGATCGTCAGCAAGACAGCTTGAATCTGCTCCTTCAGGTCTTTTTCGCGAGGCTCCAATTCAGCAAGCTGGGCTTTGATTTGATTGCCTTCATCCCGCAAAGCCTGCACTTCTGCATCATCTGGTTGTACTGAGGACTTCATCTTCTGCCCAACCAGCTTGCCGATTTCGTTGCTGCGAGCCTGTAACTGCGATCGCTTCCCTTCCAATTCACGCTGCTGCCGATCGAGATTGAGAATTGGCTGAATATCATAGTTGCCTGCCCGTAAGCTGAGGCAAGCTTGCACTTGCTCTGGGGTTTCCCGTAGCTGTCTGAGATCAATCACGATGGTTCCTTGGTCTGCGATCGAGTTGCATTATTACCAATAAACCAGGATAACTCCTCGTAGGAGCGATGGGCGATAGACAAAGCCATCCAGTGAATCATTGGCTTAATTGATCCCAATCTACACATGAGTTAAGACTTCTTCTAAGGCTTGTTTGATAGTGACATATCGATACTGAAAGCCAGAATCCGAGGTGTGTTTGGGCAAAACCTGTTGACCTTCTAGCACCACTTGGGCTGCTTCTCCTAGCAGCGCTTCCAGCGCAAAATCCGGGACAGGCAGCCAAGAGGGACGGTGCATCAGTTGTCCCATGGTTTGAGTGAATTCTGCCATCCGAACTGGATTGGGGGCTGTGGCATTGAATACACCTGCCATTTCAGGCTTCGTTAAAGCCAACAAAATTAGGTTCACTAGATCTTCACGATGAATCCAGGAAAACCATTGGCGACCCGTACCCAATGGTCCCCCAGCAAATAGGCGAAAGGGCAGCAGCATCTTGGCGATCACGCCCCCCATACCCAAGACAATTCCGCTTCGCAGAATCACTAGCCGCGTCCCAGAGTCTTTTACCATTTGGGCTTCTGCTTCCCAAGCTTGGCAAACCTGCGCCAGAAAATCGTCGCCTGGCGCACTCGTTTCATCAAAAGTAGCGGTTTCGCTGGTGCCGTAGTAGCCAATTGCCGATGAGTTAACGAGGACTGAGGGCTGAGGATGGGCTTGAGCGATCGCTTCCACAATCTTTTGGGTTGCCACTGTGCGACTGTCTAAAATTTCTTGCTTGCGCTCTGGCGTCCAACGACCTTCGGCGATCGGCGCACCCGCCAAATTGACAATACCCTGACAGCCCGAAATTTTCTGTTGCCAGTCACCTGATTGCAATGGGGAATAGCCAACAATCTCCACTTGAGGAAATGTAGACGCAGGGAAAAACCGTTGGGCGCGATCGGCACTGCGACTGAGTACTAGGATCTGATGGCCTTCCTGTTGTAGGCGTTCGACAAGACGACTGCCTACAAAACCTGTTGCCCCCGTGACTGCTATTTTCATAGGTATCCTTGTACTGCCTTGCCCATCATTGACCTGCGGTGCATTCTCGTCAATCTAGTCCTCACAAGTTTCAGTATAGAACTGTCTGGCAGCAGCAACAGTTCACCGTCTTCATCTGGGGGGCAAAATCCACTACAGTGAAAGACAGTGCAAGACCGTTACCGTGCAAGACATCGTGGATTTTGTCCCTAGCTACACCAACTCTCATACCACTCCTCAATGCTGCGAATCATTCGGTTCTGTGGATAGTCAGCTATTGCTAGATTCAATTTCCTGGCTTTCGGATGCACCTGCATTGGGGCTTCAGATTGGAATCGCCTCAGCCTGGCTGATTTTGGTAGGTTTGTTGGCAGCAGGGCTACAGCGTTGGGCAGCAGATCCAGAAGTTGTTCGTAAAGCAGTTCACATTGGTACTGGCAATATTATTTTGCTGGCGTGGTGGCTGAAAATTCCGGCATGGGTGGGAATGTCAGCATCGGCTGTTTTCAGCGTTGTGACGATCTTGTCTTTGAGTTTGCCAATCTTGCCTGGAATTAATAGTGTGGGTCGCAAAAGTTTAGGCACCTTCTTTTACGCGGTCAGCATTGGTGCGTTAATCGCACTGTTTTGGCAAGGCTATCCGCAATACGCAGCAATCGGCATTTTGACGATGGCTTGGGGAGATGGCTTAGCCGCGTTGGTGGGACAGCGCTGGGGTAAGCATCTTTATCAGGTTTGGGGAATGCAGAAAAGCTGGGAAGGCTCGCTAACCATGGGCTTGGCAAGCTATGCCATTAGTACTCTAGTTTTATTAGGCGTACAGGGTAACTGCTGGCAGACCTGGCTAATTCCAGCAGCCGTCGCATTTTTAGCAGTCGGGTTGGAGGCAGTCTCAACGTTAGGAATTGATAACTTAACGGTGCCTTTAGGAAGTGCGATCGCCGCATTCTTCCTCAATGAAGGCTCCATGAGCATATTGCTAAGATTCTGGCAACGTATGGGATAGACCGACAACGATCTAAGCTTAGATGGGTATTCTAGACGGTAGTTATCTCCCAACTTGCGCGTTTATGATCTGCTGGTTCGTTTTGCATTACAGGGTTATTTTGTTTACCACTCTCTGCCAATGACTGATCCTAAATTTGTCTTGATGGTTCAGCCCACAAGCCATCAAGGTTCAATCTGGCAAGCAATTTTGCGATCGCAGCAGATTTCAGTGATCTGGGAATCCCCCGATGTAGATTTGTCGAATAGCCTAGGACGGTTGAAAAAGTCAGGTTATGCGCTGCCCGATTTACTATTAATCGACACCAGAGTGCAAAAATTTAATCCCTATGCTATCTGCCGTTGGAGCCGTAAAAACTGTCCAGGTCTGAAAATTCTCTTGGTCAATGGGGCCCAAAGAACAATTACACCCTCCGAACGGGAGTGGGCAATTTTGCAAGGAGCAATGGATTTGCTCCCTCGGCTCCAACGTGATCGGTTGATGAGTGGGGCGGTCGATCGCGTCAAGCGAGTACTGGAACTGCTCGATTCACCCACTTTTAACAGCAAGGCCCTCGTGTCTGCCCTACTGAAGTTGAGCCGAGATAGCGAGATGTTGTCCAATGGGATTGATAAAGTCGGCTATAGGACAGTCCAATATGAGCCGGTCTTCAATGGACAACCCCTAGAGGAGCAGCATCAGTCATTTTAAGTTCACTAGCTCTCGCCGAGCTAAGTCTCTGTCCAATACAATACTGGCTTTAAGCCAATACCTGCTTTAAAAAGCGGTAGCTTCTGCCCAAACTTGATCCGTTGCTACTGGATCAAACCGATCGCCATCATCTCGCATAAAAGTGTGATCAGCCCCTTCATAAAGTAAGACTTTATGAGGGATGTTCGCCAATTCAAGGGCTTGGATGACAGTCTGGCGGGCAGCCGCTGGCACATGGGGATCGATCGAGCCAAATGCAATGAACACTTCCCCTTTAATCTCATTGATCCGTTGCAATGTGTCCGCCACACCTTGACCCAGTTTACCCATGTGGATGCCCGTGGGATAGCAACACACTGTGCCTCTGACATCCCGCAGGAAGGCAGCTCGAAGCGCCAAGTGTCCACCAATGCAAAACCCATGGCGACCAAGTTTTGCAGGATCAACGCTATCGTTTTTTTTAAGAAATTCCATCACAGCACTGGCATCGGCATCATAGGCGGCGATCGCAGTTCGACGAGCATCATCATTGCCCTGCATTCGCCCTAGATCATTGGGTTCAATTACGGTGCCGATCGGCTCAATTCGATGAAAAATTTCTGGAGCTGCCACCACATAACCATAGCCTGCCAAATGGTTGGCTAAGCGGATAATCGGGCCACCCAACTGGTAAATATCTGAGTAGAACAAGATCCCAGGATACTGCCCCACAGGCTTGGGAGCCGCAATGTAAACTCGCATCAGGCTATCGTCTACGACTAACTCAACGTTGCGCCTAGTGATCTGCACTTTTTTCTCTCCTGAGCAAACTGCTCCCCTCAGTCAACAGGTTTAAGATTGATCCGATTTTGTAGACTTGCGCGTAGACCCTGTCGTTGATTTAGCTGATTTAGCCGTCTTAGTGGTTTTAGTTGCCGTCTTAGTTGTCTTTTCTGCCGTCGTCTTTTTCGCCGCCGTTGAGTTAGTGCTCTTGCTGGCTGTAGATTTACTAGTCGATCGCCCGCCTTTCTTCTTCGCACCGGCCTTTTCAGTGAGTGCCTGCACTGCCACCTCCATTGAGATTTTTTCTGCTGTTTCTCCTTCAGGCAGCGAAGCATTCACCTTGCCGTGCTTGATATAGGGACCATAAGGGCCATTGCAGATAGTGACCGGCTCTCCGTCTTCTGGATGAACACCCAGTTCTCGTAGCGGCGCAGCAGTTTTGCTCCGCCGTCCAGCTTTGGGTTCATTCAGCAGTTCCAAGGCTCGTTCTAGCGAAATAGTCAGGATATCATCCTCTTTTTTCAGCGATCGATAGTCTTTCCCATCTTTGCCCTGATCATGCACCACGTAAGGACCAAATCGCCCCAAATTTGCCTGAATTTTTGCCCCCGTCTCTGGGTGAGCGCCTAGTAGACGCGGCAAGGCTAGCAGACTGACCGCCATCTCCAGCGTCAC
>JAAUOQ010000126.1 GCA_012034795.1 Leptolyngbyaceae cyanobacterium CRU_2_3 | reverse complement strand
TATGCGAGCACTTTCATATTCCTTTTCAGTCGGGCGACAACGACTTGCTCAAAGCCATGGCGCGAGGCTACACCCGTGAGAAATACCTGCGAATTATCGACCTGATTCGTCACTATATGCCCGATGCCTCCATCAGCGCTGACGCCATCGTTGGTTTTCCAGGAGAAACAGAAGCCCAATTTGAAAATACCCTACAACTGGTAGAAGCAGTGGGCTTTGACCTGCTCAACACTGCTGCCTATTCCCCTCGCCCTGGTACCCCCGCAGCCCTGTGGGACAATCAGCTCAGCGAAGAAGTGAAAAGCGATCGCCTGCAACGTCTGAATCACTTAGTCTCTCTTCAAGCGGGAGAGCGATCGCAGCGCTACCTCGGTCGCCTAGAAGAAGTGCTGGTAGAAGACCAAAACTCCAAAGATCCCACACAAGTGATGGGTCGGACTCGCGGTAACCGCCTCACCTTCTTCAACGGCGACATTGCCCAACTGAAAGGTCAGCTTGTGCAAGTCAAAATCACTACTATTCGACCCTTTAGCCTCACTGGTGAGCCGCTTAGCTCACCCATCTGTGCTAGTTTGGCTGGTTCCCAGTCAAAGGCTTGGAGCCAGGGTAAAGTGTGAAGTTATTTTTTACCTCCCCTTACCTGGAAGGATTGCTCAGACTTCTCATTGTCCCAACTCGTAAACGCCGCGTTACCGTTGTAATTCCGTCATCCCGAACCACAATTGCTGAAATCCAGCGGTTGTCAGACATGATGGGCGCACGACCCACTTTGAACAATCCTCCCGCAGACAATAGTTCTAACTCTATCGGTGTAGCGTTCAAATAGCCCGATGCCTGGATAGGTTCTTCTAGGGCCGCTCCTAGGAGCAGACGGTTGCCCAACGGTTCCATCACCACAGCATCAAAACTATATGTCTGACCCATTCTTACCTGGGTAGGCAGGTTAACAGTTAGCGTCGGCGGCTGTTCGCCCGAAGTTAACTGACTTTGCTCGGTTAGGATCTCCTGCTGGACAATCTTTTGGTTCTCGAATCGCTGTCTTGAGGTAATGGTTGCCGTCAAGTTAAATACCCTGTTGGTATCTGGACGAGCAGGCTGCCTCTGAAGTCTATCTGGCAATCTGACAAGTGACTGACTAGAGGGCGGAGCCGGTGGCTTCGTTGCAATTGTTGTCGTCGTCTCTGCAATCATGGCATTCCCATCACGCTGCCAGGAGTTCACCTGAGTTACGTAAGTCAGGCGAGGGTAACC
This sequence comes from Leptolyngbyaceae cyanobacterium CRU_2_3, assembly GCA_012034795.1. Taxonomy (GTDB): domain Bacteria; phylum Cyanobacteriota; class Cyanobacteriia; order Elainellales; family Elainellaceae; genus Drouetiella. The sequence goes on along the minus strand of JAAUOQ010000126.1, from coordinate 8,821 downwards.
CTCCCAGAGTCGTTTGAGGGCTTCTTGCAAGGTGGCATAGGTCAAGCCATCCGAATTGATAAAAGCTCGACTGTAAAAGCCCATCACGGCTGATAAATCGCCCTGGTTAGCCGCCGCATCAATTTGCGTCAGGATTTGTAGCAGTTCAGGTGGCGCATTTACAGCCCCTGAATTCGCAGCCCCTGGATTCGCAGCCCCTGGATTTGCAGCCCCTGGATTCACCGACTGGGCATTGACTTGTCCCGCCCCCATCGTCATCCCCAAGATTAACAACGAAAAAATGCCTAAAGTCCATCGCCAATGTTGTCTACGAGCAACGCATTGAGGAGGCTGGGTTAGGGAAACTGGGTCAGCCAGAGAGGGTTGATGGATCAGACACAGACGACGACGCAGCAGACAATTACGCATAAGTGATAGCTTGAAATACCAAGGCAAAACTCCCACAGGACATGAGGAGCAAGGCGTGAAAAACAGCGTGAAAAACACTGCAATTCAGTCTGCCCTCTATCCTAGTTCAATATCCTATGCCACAGTCCATTATTCCGCCGTCTCCAGTTAAAAATTGAAGATTAATTAGAAATTGATGTGTGATCATCAAGATTTCATGCTTAGATAGTGCCTAACAAGTCGGGGAGAGCAAATCCACTCGTGAGCGCACCAGATCCATCATCCCAAACTAAACTACCCAAACTCACACCAGCCAAACTCGCACCAGCCAAACTCTTAGTAGCCGCTAGTGGCACGGGCGGACACCTGTTTCCGGCGATCGCCACTGCCGAACAGTTAGCAGATTTTCATATCGAGTGGCTGGGCGTCCCCGATCGACTAGAGAGACAACTAGTCCCCGATCGCTATTGCCTCCACACCATCCCAGTCCAAGGATTTCAGCAACAGTTTGGCTGGGGAACGCTCAAGATTTTGAGTCGCCTGGTGCTGTCCATCCTCAAAGTTCGGCAAATTTTGCAGCAGGGAAATTTTCAAGCATTGCTGACCACGGGTGGTTATATTGCTGCTCCCAGCATTTTGGCAGCCTGGTCACTAGGATTGCCCGTCGTGCTGCATGAGTCAAACGCGCTACCTGGTAAAGTTACTCGTTGGCTCAGCCCATTTTGCAGTGTCGTCGCTATTGGTTTTACTGCGGCTGAACCCTATTTACCCAAAGCCAAGACTCTATTTGTTGGAACGCCTGTGCGATCGCAGTTTCGGGTAGCTGTGGCTGAACAGCCGCCGCTTGACTTACCCATTCCAGTGAACGTACCGCTGATCGTCGTTTTGGCGGCAGTCAGGGCGCAGTCAGTATCAATAAACTGGTTCGCCAGGTGGCTCCAGCCTGGCTTGCAGCAGGAATTTGGATTGTCCATCTCACCGGAGACAATGACCCAGACGCCCAAAATCTTCAGCATCCCCACTATTTCGCTATACCTTTCTACTCAGATATGGCAGCGCTGCTGCAACGATCTCATCTTGCCATCAGTCGAGCTGGAGCAGGTAGCCTGACAGAACTAGCAATGACTCAAACCCCATCAATTCTGGTTCCTTATCCCTACGCTGCCGAAGACCACCAAACTTACAACGCCAACGTCTTCAAAGCCGCAGGTGCAGCCCTGGTCTTTCAGCAGTCAGAACTGACGCCAGAGCTATTGGAAAGTAAAGTATTGTACCTGTTGCAGTCACCTGAAGCCCTTCAGCAAATGGCAGCAGCGTCAGAGAAGTTGGCGATCGCCGACAGTGCCGAACAACTAGCTGCTTTGATGCGGCAATTGATTCAGCCTCAAGCCTAAATCAGGTCTCCCAGGAAGGACAAGGAACGACAGTACCCTCCACCCGTTTCTCACCCATCATTTGGGATTGCTATATCAATAACACTGTAAAGAATGGTAGACAACGGGTAAGAATTGCTAGAAGTTGATCTTATGATTAACGATATACAAGAGCAAATCATTCCCGTTACGATGAGATTTTGAGATTTTAAAGATTACACCTGAAAAATCTGATCTTTAAAATCAGAGTTGTGACCATTCACTACAGGAACACGCGGCACCTCTTTTCAGCAACCTTACTTTTTAGCCCACTTGAGATTAACCCGTTGAGGCTAGCTCATTGGGTTCATATCACTCAATTCTCAACCCTTTCGAGGTCAGGCTTATGAACATCATTCGATCGCTCAACAATGCCCTTTCCTACCTTTCCGAAACTGTGTTTCGTGCATTCGTTTTCAATCCAGATCAGCCTCCCAAAGTCGGCGTTCAACCATTTAGCGGCGACCCTTACTCTGAATGGGTATCCGAATCAGTAATGGATATCAGCCATCATTCCAAATCTAGCCAATAATTCTGCCCCCTTTAAGAGTAGTTTTGAGAACCTAAGAGACTGTTTGCAGAGAAAAAGTTAATCTCTACAAACAGTTTTTTCTATAAAACTTTTTCCAAAAACTGACAAGCCCGCTCGCTCTTAGGCGTTGAGAAGAAGATTTCAGGGGGTGCATCTTCTGCAATGTGACCCCCTTCTAAAAATAAAATACGGTTTGCAACTTCGCGGGCAAACCCCATTTCATGTGTCACGATCGCCATCGTAATTCCAGTTTGAGCCAACCCCTTCATCACATCCAAAACTTCCTTTACCATTTCTGGATCAAGCGCAGAAGTAGGCTCATCAAATAGCATGATTTCAGGTTGCATTGCCATAGAACGGGCGATCGCCACCCGCTGTTTTTGTCCACCCGAAAGCCGAGAAGGATAGGCACCTGCTTTGTCTGCCAACCCAACTTGAGCTAACAGCTTCAAACCTAATTCTGTTGCCTCTCCTTTAGGCGACCCTTTGACTTTGCAAGGGCCATAAATCACGTTTTCCAGCACAGTTTTATGAGGGAATAGATTAAAGTGCTGAAACACCATACCCATGTTTTGTCGAACCTTCCGAACATCCGTTTTCGGATCAGTCAGATCTACACCATTAATGTAAACCCTACCGCGAGTTGGCACTTCTAACAAATTGAGGCAACGCAAAAAGGTAGATTTTCCAGAACCCGAAGGCCCGATCATAGCGACCACTTCACCCTGCTTAATTTCTGTAGAAATATCCTTTAAAACATGAAGTTTACCAAACGATTTAGAAAGAAATTCTGTTCTAATCACTGAGCCGCATCCTCCGTTCAAGATATTCCGCCAACCAGGTGAAGCCCGTCACCATCACATAATAGACAATGCCAACTAGAATCAAAGGCTCAAAATAAATAAATTTTTCAGCCGCTACAATTTGACCTCGCCGCATCAGATCCAAAGCACCCACAGTGGAAACTAACGAAGATTCCTTTAACAACGCAATACTTTCATTGACCAAAGAGGGCAAGATATTCTTGAAAGCTTGAGGCAGAATAATATCCCACATCATCAATGGATACTTGACCCCAAGCGTCATCGCCGCTTCCCGCTGCCCCCGATCAACTGCCATAATCCCACCCCGAATAGTTTCTGAGGTGTAAGCTGCCGAGTTAAGAGAAAAGGTAATCACCCCCGCTTGAAAAGGAGGAATGGCATAGCCAATCAACTGAGGGGTTGAAAAATAAACAAGTGCCAATTGTAGAATCAGTGGAGTCCCTCTAAACAGAGACGTATAAAAGTCAGCAAACCACTTGAGCGGCTTGATATTGGAAATTTTAAAAATGGACAGAACCGTGCCCCAGCTAAAGCCAATGATCGCTGAAACTAGCGTAAAAGCTAGGGTTACCCAAATCCCCTGAAGAATAAAAGGGACATTAGGAACAATTTTAGAAAAATCTAGAGTTAGCCCTCCAGATTGCCCTAAAATCTCTGGAAAACTAAAAGCTATCTCAAAAAAGTTTAGTGTCATTCTCTGCATATTCCTTTGTTCTAAGCTAACAGTTTTCAATCAACTGCTTAGCTCCTGAGTTAAATTTAGGCAAAATTTCTACTAGAAACCCGCTTAAACTTTTGCAGACTTTAGCTCTACTAACCTCAATACGGCGCTATGCCAATTGTTTGCTGAACTTGCTCCAGCAGACAGTTTACTATGAGCAAAATTTACAAACAGTAAGCAAACAGACAGGAAAAAGTTTTACCATTGCCCTCAGCGATCGCTACCCGTAGAAACATTGATCAAGCTAAGCTAAAAAAATAGCAGGAACAAACAGTCGTTTGCTCCTGCCAACCTCCGTCATTCTTTACGGGTTGCAACCACAACTGACGTGAGTTTACGTTGCAGGTTTTTGGGCAGCCGCAGGCGAATTATCACCAAACCACTTAACCACTAACTCTTCAATTTTGCCACTTTCAATCATTTCCTTCAGCACCGGATTAAATTCGGGGGGCAGTGCCGAACCTTTAGGAAAAGCGATCGCCGAACCAGCCACACCTTCATTCGGAATCACATTGAACTCTAGATCAGGATTAGAAGCGGTAAAACCTTTGGCAACTGTGTCTTCCATAATTACCGCATCAATTCGCCCAGTTTTAAGTTCTTGAACCAGTTCACTAATCCGATTCAAAGACACAGGCGTTAGCCCTTGAATTTTCTTAGCAAGTTCTTCTTGGATTGACCCAAGCTGCACTCCCACATTCTTTCCTTTGAGTCCAGCCACTGCTATCAAATTACTACCTTTTTTAGCAACAATTGTGTTCTTAGCTTCATAGTAGATTTCAGAAAAATCGACATTTTTCTTGCGTTCTTCAGTGGGAGTCATCCCGGCCATCACAAAGTCTGCTCGCTTAGACTGCAAGGATGAAAGTAACGCATTGAAGTCAATATTTTGAATTTGCAGAGAGTAGCCTAACTTTTCAGTAATGGCTTTGGCAATATCCACATCAAATCCAATAATTTCTTGATTCCCCCCCGCCGTAGAAACAAATTCAAACGGTGGATAATCCGCAGAGGTAGCCATAGTTAAAGATTTACTACTGCTATTGCTACCACTGCCAGAGGTCGTGCTGTTAGGATTACAGGCTGTTACAATGGAAACCGCCACAATAGCAGTTAAGAAGAAGGTCAACAAAAATCGCAATCGTTTCATTACTTTCGCTTTACTAACTCGCTAGCTTTAATGGAATCTGTTGGCGTCAAGCATCAATTGTAAAGTTGAAAGGTTAAAAAAGTTTTGTGTGATTAGCTACCGAACTACAACTTTGCGATCGCAACGACTTAACAAAATCTACAGTCCCAGATCTACAGTCCCAAATCTACAGCAACCCGATGGGCACAGGCAAAGCCAGAAAATGCGACTGCATTCAAACCCTGACCTGGAAAGGTACTATCACCGACGCAGTAGAGTCCGGGAATTGCAGTGCGGTTAAAAGGCATTCCTAACAATCCCCGCAGTTTGCGCTTGGGAATTGGGCCGTAGGAGCCGTCTGCTCGACCCAAAAACGGCGATGTGTGCGAGGTGTACCTATCTCCATATAGTCCAGTCCAGTTTCTAAACCTGGAAAGATAGCTGTCAGGCGATGCAGGATCGCCGCCGCAACATGCTCTTTTTGAGCTTCGTATTCACTAGGCGGTAAATTTTGCCAATCTTCAATCCAGCAGGGTGTGAAGGCATGGACAATGTGATGTTCAGCGGGTGCTAGATCAGGATCAAGCAGTGTGGGAATAGAAACAAAAATTGTACCCAAGGCTTCCTCCATGCGGTGCCATTCTTCTAGCAAGATATGGTGACACTCAATGCCCAAAGGCAGTGCTTCCGCTTTTACACCCAGGTGGAGACTAAAGAAACTAGGAGATTTTTGATAGCGTTTACGCCACTTTTGCTCCACTAGAGGCATAGATTTTTCAGGTAGCAACTTCTCAAACGTATCCCAGCGGGTAGCATTGGAAACAATTCGTCTCGCCCGAATTGTTTGCCCCGATGCCAACCTCACACCCACTGCGCGATCGCCCTCTCGAAGAATTTCTGTCACCCTGGACTTGTAGCGGATTTGACTGCCCGCTTTTCCAACCCCTCCACTAGCTTTTGAGCAATTTGCCCTACACCTCCCTTGGGGTAATTAATTCCCCCGTAATGGCGATCGCTAAACACCATACCTGCATTGATCATAGGCGTCCGATCAGCAGGCACCACCGACCAGCAGTAGCACTCCATATCAATAAACTTCAGCAGCTCTGGATCTTGGATATACCGTCGGGCAACGTCCCCAGCATTTTGCGGTAAATATTTCGCCAAACCTAAACAAGCAAAAGGATGCTGAAAAAATACCCGCGCCAAATAGCCCAATTCTTCTAGAGACAACAACTCCATTGCGTTCAGGCAATTGAATACCTGCCAGCACTCATCATAAAATCGTCGAATACCAACCGCTTCATGGGGAAAATGCTGAATCAGTTCTTGCAAAACTTCTCATAATTCCGATGCACCTTTAAGTCTAATTGGTTGGGCAGATGATAGTGAATTTGCACTGGATCGGCAATGGTTTCAAGGCTGATATTGACAGCTTGTAGCGCACGAGTTAGCAGATTCGTGGTGCCTTGAAAGCCCTGGTTACCATCGTTACCGCCAAATCCAAAAATCATAGAGGCTCCCACATCAAAGCGGTAGCCTTCTCGCTCAAAATATCCAGCACTGCCACCCGGAATCAGATAGCGTTCTAACACTAGAACCTGTGCTCCTTTTGCTGCCAGTTGGGTAGCCGTTACCAACCCTCCCACACCAGAGCCAATTACAATTACATCAAATTCTTCGGGGACATCAAATTCTTCAGGGACATCAAATTCTTCAGGGGCATCAAAATTTGGAGGCACCCTTGATGAGCTAGAGGTAGAACGATCGAAACCAGGAGAAGAGTTGGGGTCAGCAATCATAACAGGAACGTGGAAAAAACCTTATGTATCAGTGTATCGAGTTATGAACCCCAAAAATTCTAAAAAATGGGGGATTAGCCTGACGACTAACCCCACCTGCCGATCCTTTGAGAGGAGAACACTAAAATTTATAGTAGTGCTTATTAGGAATAGATGTCAATAGTATTAGAAGATATTCGCAATAGCTAAATCATCACGCTGGGTGAAGTCTAATCTTGGCTCAGTCTGATAGGGTCTTCAAGGTGCAGTTTAGAGCGATCGCTTATGCCCTCACCTGCTTTGACTCCCACTTGGTGCTATAGCAATTTTCAATTGAATAGAGTACAGCTTATTTTTTGAAAGCCTCGCGGAGCAAGGCTTTCAAAAATATTTTGGTTTTATCACAAGCGCGAAGCGCTACTAAATTCCCCTTTGTCCTCGTTACTTATGCAATCTACCCTGACCAAATCTCAACTGCTGGGAGAAATTAAAGCCTTATTGTTTTTAGCCATCCCTCTAGCAGGCGCACAACTCGCTCAGTCTGCCACAGGCTTTGTCGATACCGTGATGATGGGAATGTTAGGTCAGCAAACACTTGCCGCAGGCGCATTAGGTTCTGGCTTTTTCACTGCCTTATTGCTGACCGGAACCAGTCTCTTAGCGGCCGTCAGCCCTCTAGCTTCAACCGCTTTTGGAGCCAGCCAGCCTCAAGAAGTCAGTCGGGTAGTACGCCAAGGGCTATGGTTGTCCGTAATCATTGGGCTGCCGATGACGTTGTTGTTATGGCATGGCAGTACATTAATCCGTTGGCTAGGACAAGAAGAGTCTAACATTGAGCTAGCGGGTATTTATTTGAGAGCGATCGCCTGGGGTATTCTCCCAGCGATGGGATTCGCTGTTTTACGAAACTTTGTCTCCGCTCTCTCACAGCCCCGTCCTGTGATTGTCATTACAATCTGCGGAACACTATTCAACGGCGTGGCCAACTATGTATTAATGTTGGGTAAACTTGGATTCCCATCATTAGGCATCATGGGGATTGGCTATGCCAGTGCCCTGTCGCTATGGGGCACCTTTCTAGCTTTAGTGATCTACATTCTCTGGCACTCTCAACTGCGAACTTACCAAATATTTCAAAATTTGCAGCGGTTTGAAGCGCGAGTGTTTTGGGATCTAGTCCAAACAGGGGTACCAATTGGTATTCTGGCAGCCGTAGAAACAGGATTGTTCACCTTCACTACCTTTCTCATGGGACAGCTAGGCACAGTTACCCTCGCGGCCCATCAAATTGCTTTACAAACAGCAGCTCTGACCTTTATGGTGCCTCTAGGAGTGTCTTATGCCACAACGGTTCGGGTCGGACAGCAGCTTGGACAGCGTAATGCTTCAGGTGCAAGGCTAGCAGGCTTTATTGGAATTAGTATTAGTGCAGCCTTCATGATTTTGATGGGGCTAGTATTTTGGACAATGCCAGTCGCGATCGTCGCTCTTTACCTAGATATTCGTGATCCGGTTAACCAGCCTGTCGTAGACATGGCAAAGACCCTGTTGGGTATTGCGGCAGTATTTCAATTGGTTGACGGTATTCAAGTAGCTGCTGTTGGAGCCTTGCGTGGCTTCAAGGACACCACAATTCCTATGCTGATCGGCATCTTTGCCTATTGGTGCGTGGGGTTAACTAGCGGCTATTTTCTGGGTTTTCACCTGGCGCTGGGTGGCGTCGGTCTGTGGTGGGGGCTAGCGATCGGACTGGCGATTGCCGCCACTGTTTTAACATGGCGGTTTAGCCAAACTCTGCTAGGGACCGAAAAAGAATAGACCGAAAAAGAATGGATAAGAAAAGAATGATAAGAAAAAATTAAAAATTTTTCATTTATTTTAAGATTTTGTTTGCAAAATTCTAGTTTTCAACATTTTAAAAATACCAATTTAAGTTTGAATATTTTAATAGTGAATAATGTTTTCTTTACATTATCATCAATTATTTTATTACCTTATAAATCGATTGCGTCATTTTACATAAAGTTTTTTGGGA
>JAAUOQ010000125.1 GCA_012034795.1 Leptolyngbyaceae cyanobacterium CRU_2_3 | reverse complement strand
AAGGAGGGGCACTACCCCTCCCCCCTGCTCACAAATCAGTTGGGATGGTGATATGAGCTAGGAAGCAGCGAAATCAGCAGAACTGAGGTATGCTTCACCCGAAAGCAATAGGGACTAGGGCATGGTGGGGGAGAAATTTCAGGCAGTACTGTATGTTGATTCAGCAAAGGGAGATGATCGCGCCACAGGCGAACCCACCGAGCCACTCAAAACCGTGACGGCAGCGTTACAACAGGCGACAATTGGTACTGTAATTTACCTCAGTTCAGGTGTATATACGAGCGAGAGCGGCGAAATTTTTCCCCTGACGATCACCGCAGGTGTCACCGTGATAGGCGCTCCTACCAGCCGGGGCAGAGGTATTACCCTCTATGGTGGCGGCGAATTTCATAGCCCCACGTTCGCTCAGCAGGCAGTGACGTTGCTTCTGGCAGACGACGCCCAAGTGCGCGGGATCACCATTACCAATCCGATCGCCAAAGGTACAGGCATTTGGATTGAAGAGACTCACCCCACGATCGCCCACTGCACGTTGCGCCAATGCCAACGAGAAGGGATTTTCGTGACCGGCACCGCCAAGCCGGTGATTGCCAACTGCCTATTTCAAGCCAATGCTGCCAGTGGTGTTGCTTTTGTTCGCCACGCCAAGGGAGAGGTGCGGCGCAGCCTATTTTTAGACAACGGTTCAGGTATTGTTTGTAGCGATCGAGCAGCGCCTCTAATTATCGACAGCCAATTTGCTGAAAATCGCTGTGGACTGGTCTTGTCAGGTCGTTCTCGTCCAGTTTTACGGTGCAACACTCTTGAGTACAACAGCCGCGAAGGTCTAGCAATTTTGGGCAATGCTCAACCCGACTTAGGCAATGCTGAAGATGCAGCAGGTAATCTGTTCCGAGGCAATGGAGACTACGACTTGCGAAACCAAACGGCGATCGCGCTCGGCTCTGCTGGAAATCAGCTTAGTCCTGCCAAAGTCAGCGGCAAGGTTGAGTTCATGTCCCTGCAAAATGCTGCCACACACGCTCCTGCCATCCGACAACCCACATTACGACAACCCACATTACAGCAATCGGCATCACAGCAATCGGCATCACGCCATGCAGCAAACTGGGCAACTGTCTTTGTGAAAGCGATGCAGGAGGTTATTCCTGATCTGATACCTGACTTGGACGATCGCCCTTTTCAACCCTCGTTGACCTTAACCCGTCACCAGTATGCTGTTCTGCTGTCCAAGATTTGGCAATTTCCTGCTCACCTACAACCTGTTAATCCAGATCATCCAGAGATGCAGTTAGATCATCCAAGCAATCCGCAGTCATCTAGACTGGTGACTCGGTTAGAAGCGATCGTATTTCTGGTACAAGGTTTGGGATTGACAACCGGGCAGGTGGGCGCGTTAGCCGCTTATCGTGATCGGGCCCAAATCCCCAGTCAGAATGCATTAGCCATTGCGGCTGCCACTCAGTATCGGCTAGTCGTTCTCTATCCCCAGGTTGATCACCTCAATCCCCTAGTACCCGTGACGCAAGCAGAAGCGATCGCCATGATCTACCAGGCATTAGTGATGCAGGGAACGGTGAAGGCGATCGCTTCTCCCTACATCGTGAATCCTGGCAATAGTAATTCTAGTAATTCTAGTAATTCTAGTAATAGTGATTCTGCCTCTACTTGGGTTGCCTTCGCTGATATTCACGGCCATTGGGCCAAAAAGTGGATTCAGGGTGTCGTCAGTCAGGGATGGTTTGAGGGTAGCCCCGATGGCAAGTTTGAACCAGATGCGCCCATGTCTGTAGCTGAATATGGAGCATGGCTTGCCGAACCTGTTGAACCAGCCGGACAAGATGGACAAGACGAAGCATCTACCGATTTAGCGGTTGAGCCAGAACAGCCAATCTTGCGCGTTCAGGTGTTGCAATCGCTGGTGACAACACTCCAACTACCCCGTTCAGCCGCTAATCTAGCCCTGCTCGATCGCTACGACGATGCAACCACAATTCCAGCAGCAGCCAGAACCGCGATCGCGCTTGCAACTGAAGCCAAGCTTGTGGTCAATTATCCTCACCTCAGATTTCTGAAACCTAATCAACCTGCCACACGAGCCGAAATCGCTGCCATGCTCTATCAGGCATTGGTTTATCTGGGGCAATGTCCCGCGATCGCTTCTCCGTACTGGATTGATCCAGACCAACCTCAGCAATACCAACCCAGAGATCCTCATCACCCTATCGTCGTTGATTTGCACTCCCGCCTGCTGCTGCCTCAAGCACCATTAGTCCGAACCAAGCCCTAACAGACAGGAGTATACAGGAGTCCATTGCTGATACAGTAGCTAGCCTGCTGCGGTTTCAGGGCATCGAAATATGGGAGAAGCGATCGCCTGTTGAAACTCCATCCGCCGATCTGCGGGTTATCCTTCAGCTAGATGCGGCCCACCCTGATAATCCAGACCTGAACGGGATTGCCGTTTTCTACCCGTCTCATCTTCAGAGTGCCCGTCTGGCGCAGTTGCTTCACAAAACAATCCTCCGCACTATTGACATTCGCAGTCAAGGTGTCCAATCTGTCCATCAAGAGACAACCAACCCAGAGACAGCCAACCCAGAGACAGCCGACCCAGAGACAGCCGACCCAGAGACAGCCGACCTAGAGACAAGCCAAATGACAGATACTGGGATTCCAACCGTCTACTTGACAGTCGGATTTGTGGGAGGCAGAGAGGACTCTATCAATTTAGGGAATGCCGAATACCGCGACTGTATGGCACAGGCGATCGCCACAGGCATTCTCAAGTACATTCAAACTGCCCTATAGTCGGTAGTTCATCCTCCCAAAAGATGGGAAGATATGTTTAAGCGTACGTAAACGATGATTAAGAGATGAAAGGCATGGCTGAAATCCAATTTTCTAGAGGTGTTACTGAAGACGTCGTTCCTGCTGTTCGTCTAACTCGCTCCAAAGATGGCAGCAACGGACAAGCAATTTTCTATTTTGAGAATCCCAGAGCTTTGGGGGATGATCGCAGTGACGATATTACAGGCATGTACATGCTCGACGAAGAAGGTGAAATTTCTACCAAAGATGTCAATGCCAAATTCATCAACGGCCGACCTGCCGGACTAGAAGCCTTTTATGTGATGAAAAGCCCTGAAGAGTGGGATCGGTTCATGCGCTTTATGGAACGATATGCCGAAAAGAATGATTTAGGTTTTAACAAAGCCCAATAGAATCTGGCTGAATCGATAGGGTGAAGCCAGCGAACAGCCAGTTGATCGCTACGGGTAGAGCGTAAAATGTCATCACCCTCATACTTCGCCCTTGTCCATGACTCACCTTCCCCACCCCGACGTGCGACCGATCGCCGTCAACTGTGCCGTCATTACTGTCAGTGATACGCGATCGCCAGAAACCGATCGCAGTGGTCAATTGACTCAGCAGTTGCTTCAGGCGGCTGGACATGGCATTTGGGACTATGTGCTGATTCCCGACGAACCCAGCCAAATTCAGACTCATCTGCGGCTGCTGAGCCAACAATCGGGTTTGGACGCCATTCTACTCAACGGGGGGACTGGCATTGCACCCAGAGACACCAACTTATGATGCAGTTGAACAGTTGTTAGACAAAACCCTACCTGGATTTGGCGAACTATTTCGCTGGCTCAGCTACTCAGAAATCGGCTCGCGGGCAATGGCATCACGGGCGATCGCCGGGGTTTTTCAAGGCAAGCTCATTTTCTCTTTACCTGGTTCTACCCACGCGGTTCGCCTCGGTCTAGAACAACTGATTCTGCCAGAGTTAGGGCACCTGGTTCACCAACTCAACCCCAACCGTTAATACAAGCTTTTCTGCCACTCTCCCATTCACTCTTCCCCATTCCCCATTCACTCTTCCCGCTTCCGCCTCCGTCCCTCTCTTCGATCTCGCCGCTGTCCCAGTTGCTGACTTACTTCTTCAAACAAGCTGTGCTGCAAGTAAGGATAGTCCGATACCCAAAGCTTGTAATCAGGCACATAAATATCTGAAACTTTCCCAATCCGGCTGAGATTTGACACATTAGACATCACAACCATCTCGGCTGTATCTCCAGGACGGATCACCCGATGATCGCGCTGAAGCGGCACTTGAAGTTTGGTGACAAATCCCGCTTCATCTGCCACCTCTAAATTGAGTCGGCGTTCCCGATTTTCGACAATGACTAAGTCACCCAACTTGTTGACAGTTTCTTCTTTGCCAATCAGATCTTCTGTGACAAATACATCTAAGACCTGTCCCTGCCAGAAACCGCTGTAGCGATAGCGGCGGCATTCCAGATTTTTGAGAGTCGCCCAGTATATCGGATTCCAGAGCCAATAAAATCCGGTACTAATCCCCACGACAAAGGTGAGTGCCCAGAAATCTTCGCCTAGCAGAAAATTCATCAACAGGGCGATCATTAAGCCCCCAATCGAGATCAGCAGACGACGCAAAAAATCTGGCACTTTACCCCAGGCATATTTATATTGATCCCCAGTCGCAACTCTAGGAATCAGTTCTTCAAATTTTTGCGGGTGAGCGGAATGAGCATAGGAGTGGAAAAATCGGGTTAGAGCGCTATTAAGCAATACTAAGCTAAGCCGTGTGAGCAACAGCATAAACAGCCTAGTTCGAGCCTAGCATTCAGCCTTCTCGATTGGGCGGGATACCGTCTTCTGGAAATACCCATTGGGTGGGGGCTGCTGATTTTCTACGCAGCGCCTCTTCAGCGATCGCCAGAATCTGGTCCAGCGGAGTGTCCTGGATAAACTTAGAGGTTCTCTCCCTAAACTCCAGGTTGGGACAATTTTCACCCAGCCTACAACCATTGACACAAGCGGTTTCACAATCAATGGTTGCTGGGTTAAGGTCTGCCGGATTCATCAGCCTTCCTCCTCTATCTGCTGAAATTATTATCGCTTGTTGCAGTGCTCAACGCGACGAGGAGATGAAGAGTCAATTAATCCTCTAACCGCTTTAAAACGGCATAGAAATTGAGCATTGGCAAAGCGGGTAGCAGAATGGCTACAGCATAATTAATTTCAGAAATTTGTAGCAGCAACCCATACAGGCTAATCCACAACCCCACAACCAGCCCAGCCGGAGAAGTAAGGCACTCGACACCCTCTAAAAAAATTAGCAGCGATCGCAGTAGCAGCATCCCAATCCATTCCTCAATTTCTACGAGACTTTCCTGTGCAGAAAACCCACCCAATTCTGTCGGAAAGATCAGCTAACGTTAGTGATCTCTGATGCCGATAGTGATCTTCTCGGCCAGATTAGCTAGACCGATGGGCTAGGGTAGACCAGCCCTTTAAGACCTGCAATCCGCCCCCCTGCTCACAAATCATTTGGGATTGCTATATGATGTTTCGGTTAATTTGTAGAAACGTTATCCCGATCTAGCCAAACGGTTGAGTCAATGAAGTCAGGGAGATATGGTAGCAACCCAGTGCACAGAGAGGGTAAGAACCCGTAAGATGGCATCACTCACGATGACATCATCATCTCTGAATTATATTTTTACTGCTAGCAAAGAAATTTCTATGAAGCGGACAGGGCAGATAGTTTGGATGACAGGGTTGTTGCTGCTGTGGTTGTTTTGTAGCGGTCTAGCCCAAGCAGACGGCTTGGTCGTTCGCCCAGCTTCACCGCTGGAGATTCGCCTCTCTCAATTTCCGAACTGGCAAGGCAAGCCGCCTGTTCAGGCTTCACGAGGAGATCTGATTTATCCTAACTGGTTTGAAGGCAACTGGAGAGTTACCACAACCCTATTAGAGATGGTGGCTCCCCTAGCACCCGAAACCACAACGCCTGGATTTGAGGGAAATCGTCAATATCTCAACCGACCGATCGCCTTTAACGTTCATTTTGTGGAAGCTCAGTCTAAAGGGCTGGATTCCCTACTGTCTCTTATTCTGAATCGAGGTGAGAAGCAAATTGTCTCTGATCGTGCCTTTAACGGTATGAGTTTGTCTAAAGCTTATTTGGGCGATCGCGTCATAGCCGTTAAGGTTGATCCCAACAATCCCAACCGCCAAATTACCTTGCTCCAAGGCGATTCTCCGGTGGGTTTGTTTAGCGAACGCCAGTTGGTTTCTACAGTGATTGGGCGCAGTACTGCAACACCAAACCCTGATCAGTTCCTTACGAGCGAAGTGTTTCAACAAGAATTTCGGGGTACCCCGCAAATTTATTTCAATGAAGTTGAAAATACAACGGCATATCTACATCAAGCCACCAGAGATTCTCCCGATCAACCCGAAATTACAGCCGAGCAAGTGACTGCTATCTACTTATCCCCTCAAGATCCAGACTATTTTGAAACCGTTACCAACGGTAGTTTTTTGGGCGAACCTCACCCTGTGGCACTATATCGCTATCGGTTGGAGTTTTTTAGAGATGAAACGTTGCCAGGGATGAACGATCGCGACTACCCGTAAGCTAGTTGGCATAAGTTCAAATCATCAAGCTGATATATTTTCACGGGCTATCTCAAGTCAATCATCTCAACTGATCCATCTCGCGCTCAACCCCAATTGAGTCGCCCTCTGATCTCCACCATAATGGTACAAAAAGACCATCCTTGAAACACAGCCCACTTGCTTCAAAAACTGGCGATCGCTTTGGTACAGTTAGACGCTGCAACTAGCTGGGTATGTTGATCTTAAATCAGTAAAGTCTGAGATGCAGTATCTACAGAAAGTCCAGCCGAGGTTAAACCCGCCTGCGTTAACTTCAAACCAGGGGTTAATTCTTATTACAACAGGGGATCAGCGCTCTGATGGTTCTTCCAGATCAGTCTTAACTTGGAACAAAAGCGATGCACACTGACATCCTCCAGGACGAAGTCATTCTTCTACGCCAGCAAAATGCTGAATTGAAGCAACAGCTAGAGTCCCTTCAGAAAAGCAACTCGGCAAATTTGCCAGGCAAGTATGATCAAATTCTGGAATGGATTGCCCAGGGAAAACCTTTGCCCGTCATCTTAGACGCATTAGCACTCCTGATCGAATCACAGTCAACCTTAGAAGTTTATTGCTGTTTTTTATTGCTCGATGAGGACGGTCGGCGATTGCGACATGGAGCAGCACCCAGTTTGCCCGCAGCCTATAACGCACTGATTGACGGAATAGAGATCGGCCCAGCAGTAGGTTCCTGTGGGACTGCCGCCTACCACAAAGCCTGCATCATTGTAGAAGAAATTGCGACTGATCCGCTCTGGACAAATTTTCGTGACCTGGCTTTGAGCTATGGTTTACAGTCTTGCTGGTCTTGTCCTATTCTGGGGGCGGAAGGGCAGGTACTGGCAACCTTTGCCATGTATCATCCCTTCTGTTGCACACCGACCCAAACCGATCGCGAATTGATCTTTAAAACCAGCTATCTGGCCCGGATTGCGATCGAACGGCATCAGGCAGAACTGATCTTGAGACGAGCCAATGAACAGCTAGAGTTAAGTGTTACCGAACGCACGATGCAGTTACAGGCAACGGTAAATCGGCTAGAGCAGGAAATTTGCGATCGCCAGCAAGCTGAGGCAGCACTGCAATCTTCCCAGTCAGAATTACTAGCATTGTTTCATGCCATGCAAGATGTGATTCTGGTGCTTGATGCAGAGGGAAAGTACCTGAAAATTGCGCCCACCAGTATGCCCTTACTCTATCGACCTGCGCCAGAGCTACTGGGCAAGACAGTACATGAAGTCTTTCCGACTGTCACTGCTGACTATTTTCTGAATGTCATTCAGCAAGCTTTGGCAGATCAGAAGCTCATCAGGGTGGAATATCAGATACCTGTTGGGGAGCAGGAGATTTGGTTTGAAGCCAGTATTGCTCCTTTGAGCACAAATACCGTAATTTGGGTGGCAAAAGATAGTACTGAGCGGAGACAGGCAGAGGAAGACCTGAAACGCAGCGAAGCGCGGTTTCGCAGCTATTTTGACTTACCCCTCATTGGTATTGCGATTACCTCACCTGAAAGGGGCTGGGTATCAGTCAATGATCAAGCCTGTGAAATGCTGGGTTACTCACGGGAAGAATTGCTCCAACGCACCTGGTCGGAGTTGACCCATCCAGAGGATCTGATCCTAGATCTGGAATTGTTTCAGCAGATGCTAACTGGGGAGATCAATCAGTACTCCCTAGAAAAACGCTACTTCCGGAAAGATGGGCAGATGATTTATGCCAGTTTAGCCATTGGGTGTTCTCGCCAGTCTAATGGCACCGTCGATTATGTAGTTGCCCTGATGCAAGACATTACAGATCGCAAATTGGCAGAGATGTCCCTGCGAGAGTCTGAACAGCAGTTGAGGGCACAAGCAAAACGAGAAAAACTGCTCAATCGTCTCATTCGTAACATTCGCAGTTCCCTCAACTTTGATACGGTCTTGTCTATCGCCTTGCAAGAGGTGCAGCTTTTTCTGAAGGTAAACCGCTGTTATTTTGCGTGGTATAATTCCCAGGCTGAACGGTCTAGCTGGGAAATCGTCCAAGACGTTCATGATGCAGATCTCAAGAGTTTGAAAGAGATTTTGGGTATAACTGCGATCGCCCCCCTATCTATGGACTGGTTTCAGCAGGAAGTCGTGCAAATTGCTGACGTGAGAACAGATCTGAAGACGATTGCAGATGCAAAACTTCAAAACTTTTTTTCATGCTGCTAGCATCGGGTCGTTCACTGGCATTCCCATGCAAATGCCAGATGGCTTGCTGGGGATGTTGATTTGCAGCGATGCAAAAGCCCGAAACTGGACAGAAGATGAAGTGGAATTACTCCAAACTGTCATGGAACAGTTGGCTATTGCCCTCAACCAGGCAGACCTCTATACCCAAACCAGCACCAAGGCACAGGAACTTGAACAAACTCTCCAAGAACTGCGCCAAACCCAGACTAAGATGGTGCAAAGTGAGAAGATGTCTAGCCTAGGGCAGTTAGTGGCAGGGGTGGCCCATGAAATTAATAATCCAGTCAACTTCATTTCTGGCAACTTAAATTACGCCAGTGAGTACACCCGTGATTTGTTGAATTTGGTGAAGCTCTACCAACAGTCTTACCCAAATCCTATGACCCAAATTCAGGCAGAAACTCAAAAAATTGACCTGGAATTCTTAATGAGTGACCTGCCTAAACTCTTATGCTCAATGCAAGTAGGAGCCGAACGCATCCAAAAAATTGTTCTGGCTCTGCGGAACTTCTCTCGCACGGATGAAGCTGAACAAAAAGCAGTGAATATCCATGAGGGAATTGACAGTACTTTGATGATCCTGCAAAGTCGCTTAAAGGCCAAGGGAGAGCAGCCAGACATTCAGGTCATTCAGAACTATGGTGAATTACCGCTCGTAGACTGCTATCCAGGACAGCTCAATCAGGTCTTCATGAACATTCTGTCCAATGCCATTGATGCCCTTGAAAATACGCAGGTTCTATCACCCAAAATTTGGATTTTAACTAAGCCGGTGGGGGGCGATCGCATTGTGATCAAAATTGTGGACAATGGCTTAGGAATTCCGCCAGAAGTGCAATCTCGTCTGTTTGATCCTTTCTTCACAACGAAGCCAGTCGGGAAAGGCACGGGGCTAGGATTATCGATCAGCTATCAAATTGTGGTAGAAAAACACAAAGGTCAATTGTTCTGTCTGTCAACCCCTGGGCAGGGCACAGAGTTTCAAATTGAAATTCTATCCATCAATCAAATCTCACAAGCAATCAAATCTCGCAAAATCTTAAATTAGATCTCAGGAGCATCTCATGTATTGTTATACGCACAACCGTGACAAGACCGACCTACCCCCCACATTTGATTCCTGGTTAGATCCTACGCGCACTGCCATCCTTTGCATTGACATGCACCGAGGACATTTGCAGGAAGAGGCGACTTGCCCGGCTCCCAGAGCTATTAAAAAAATTGAAGTCCATAATATTTTTCATCGCCAGGCACGAGAACTGAATATTCCCATCATTATGGTGCAGCACTGGCAACGGCACGGTGGCATTGACGATGTTGCCGCTCGCAAACGCACCAGGAAAGCAAACTGGCGCTATCTCTACGAGCTTTACATGCCACCTAATCCTCTGATGGATCACCATAGCTGGGAAGG
>JAAUOQ010000124.1 GCA_012034795.1 Leptolyngbyaceae cyanobacterium CRU_2_3 | reverse complement strand
CTGGCGGGCTCGGCCAGGGCGAGCTGGGCCATGGAGAGGGCGATCGCGTCCACGTCGGTGAGCCCTGCGATGGCCCTGCGAGGTAGAGGCCCGCGTCGCCCAGGTAGACCTGCGCGGCTTCGCCGCGAAGGTGATGACGCCGAAGAGCAGGCCGAAGCGGATCGCCTGGCGAACGCTGCCCTGGTCCTGGTTGGGAACGTTCTTCTTCACCGTAATTAATCTAGTGGCAGGGGGTTGGGGAACTTTGTCTGGGAACATGTGTTGAAAGCCTATCAGCGCGATCGCCTCACTCTGTTCCTTGACCCTGATAAAGACCCTCTGGGAGGTGGCTATCACCTGATTCAGTCTCGGATTGCGATTGGTGCAGGTCAAATGTTTG
Organism: Leptolyngbyaceae cyanobacterium CRU_2_3; assembly: GCA_012034795.1. GTDB lineage: Bacteria > Cyanobacteriota > Cyanobacteriia > Elainellales > Elainellaceae > Drouetiella. Next base: position 9,740 of record JAAUOQ010000124.1, on the reverse strand, counting down.
GACGGGGTCTAACGCTAGGGACACAAACTCAAGGCAATTTTATCCCAGAGCAGCACACAGATTTTATTTTTTCGGCGATTGGGGAAGAGCTAGGATTTGTGGGCTGTGCTCTTGTACTGCTGATCTTTTGGCTAGTTTGCCTGCGGCTTGTCATCATCGCTCAAAACGCCAAAGATAATTTTGGATCACTACTGGCGATTGGTGTTTTAGCTATGATTGTGTTTCAGGCGCTAGTGAACATTGGTATGACCATTGGACTGGCTCCAGTCACAGGCATTCCCTTACCCTGGCTCAGCTATGGACGAGCAGCGCTGCTGACTAACTTTATGGCGTTGGGAATTGTGGAGTCGGTGAACAATCACCGTCATCGTCTCAAGTTCTGAGTCTTAAGTTCTGAAGCTTGATGTTGAACTCATGGTCTAATCTGAATAAGACACCTTTTACTCAATAAACTCAATAACTAGCCATGATGATTCTTCCCGGTTCGGCCGTTCGCGTGAAAAACACCAACGACATTTACTATGGATATCAGGGTCTTGTCCAGCGTATCAGCAGTGGCTTGGTTGCTGTGTTGTTTGAAGGCGGTAATTGGGACAAGCTGATCACTTTCAAACTGTCAGAGTTAGAGTTGGTGGATGCGACTGCTGGGAGAACCAAGAAGTAAGAAGCAAAAAGCAATTAGACTATGCGCCTACCTCTGCCCCAATTCAATACGCAAAATCGCCCGCCTGGACACTTTGCTGAGGTGATTGAAACAGCCACGACAGAATTTTTGGCGCAATGTTTAGAACCAGACGATCTGAGCTTTGCTGTAATGCCACCCTTTGGCAGTTGGGTCAAGGCAGCCGATGAAGAATCGGGCAATCAGATCTATGCTGTTGTCCACCATGCCACGACTAGCCCGATCGATTCGGTACATCGGGCTAGGGCGTTGGGCATGTCCTTGCAAGAGTTGCGGGAACAACAGCCACAAATCTTTGCTATGCTGCGAACTGAGTTTCGAGCAGCGATCGTAGGGTTTCAGCCATCACAGAGCCACATCAACGGCAAAGCAAACGGCAAAAGTCATGTGCCCCATTCAGTCGTCTATCAACATCTACCGCCCCGACCTCCGCAAATTCATCAAGCCGTCTACTACTGTGGGCCAGAAGAAATTATTCACTTTAGTGAACAACTAGACTTTTTGCGAACCCTACTCCAGGTGAATGGCGCACCTGTGGATGCCCTAGTAGCCGCAGCTATTCGAGAAATTTATCGGCTGCGACAGGCCGATCGCGCTTGGCTTGTCGAGGTGGGACGGTCTATTAGTATTTTGCTCAAAGAAGATTTCGATCGCCTCCGGATCATTCTCAACCAGATTCATTTATAGGACTATTCATGGGATTATTAGGACGGCACCGAAACCGATCACAGGCTTAGCAATTAGACTGTCCAGCAATTTGTCCAGGGTCTAAGTGACTTCCCTTTAGAATCAACGTTGGTCGGGATTGCCAGCAACAGGCTCAGCCTTTGGCAAGATTATCTTGTCCAACTGTCTGAGATAGTTTGACAAGATCACTCTGTGACTTCTAAGCAATCATGCATCTAGAACCGATTGTCTCATTTGCCGTGCTATTGGCGGTTATCTTGATTGTGCCGCTTTGCTTTGAGCGGCTAAAGCTACCAGGATTGCTGGGATTGCTGTTAGCAGGTGTGGTATTGGGTCCTAGTGGCTTACAGATTCTGCAATCTGAGTCAGATACCATGAAACTGCTCTCAGATATCGGCTTGGTTTACTTACTGTTTGTAGCAGGCTTAGAGATTGATCTGGAGCAATTTCGAGCTACTAAACATCGATCGGCAGGGTTTGGTTTTTTAACGTTCATTGTGCCCCTAATCACAGGTACGTTGGTCGGACGGCTATTTGGGTTTGACTGGAATGCATCTGTGCTGATAGGCTCCTTGTTTGCCTCTCATACACTGCTGGCCTACCCAATTATCAGTCGGTTAGGGGTGATTAATAACGAAGCGATTGTCGTAACGATTGGCGCAACCATCTTCACAGATATTGGCTCATTGATGGTTCTAGCAGTTTGTCTGGGTGTTCATGAAGGTGAATTCAGCGCTTTCAAACTGGTGCAACTCCTCTCGTCTTTGCTGATTTATTCTGTCATCATTTTATTTGGCTTTAGTGCCTTGGGACGTGAGTTCTTCCGCCGATCTGGGGATGAAGAAGGCAACCAGTTTTTGTTTGTGTTACTGGTGGTTTTTGTCTCTGCTTTGGGTGCAGAAGTGATTGGTGTTGAGAAAATCGTTGGGGCATTTTTGGCAGGATTGGCAGTCAACAGTGTAACGGACAATGCACCGATCAAAGAGAAAATTCTATTTGTCGGCACCGTGTTGTTTATTCCAATCTTCTTTGTCGATATCGGATTGCTGATTAATATTCCAGCCTTTATTAAAAGCATTGCCTCAATTTGGTTACCTCTGATCGTCGTTATAGGATTAATTGGGAGCAAATTTCTAGCCGCTGTTTTTGCCAAATTTGCCTATCACTATAGCTGGCGCGAGGCAATTACCATGTGGTCACTGTCCATGCCGCAAGTGGCTGCAACGCTAGCTGCCACGTTTGTCGGCTATCGGGCTGGGATGTTAACGGAAGATATGCTAAACAGCGTCATTGTCTTGATGCTAGTCACTGCAACTTTAGGCCCAATCATTACTGCTCGTGCTGCTAGAGGGTTACTCTCTACTACAAACAGTACCTTGGAACCCAATACCCTCTGGACCAATACGAGCCTCCACCCCTCGCTGCAATCTCCCACGATCGTTGTTCCAGTCTACAATCCCAAGACAGAACGCCATTTAATAGAGATGGCCACTTTACTATCGAGACATCAGGCGAGCAAAGTGGTGCCGCTATCGATAACCGTGGATCATCTGCATATGGATGCGCTAGAACTGGAGGACGCGCTGCGACAAAGCCGATCGTTGCTTGTCAATGCAGTCAGTGTTTGCCAGGAGTTTGGCATTGCGGCCGAGCCCCTGTTGCGGATTGATGATGGTATTGCGGAAGGAATTAGCAGGGCTAGTCTAGAGCAAAGTGCGGGTCTGATTATCATGGGCTGGGGCAGAGCTACAGGGCTGCGGGCGCGACTATTTGGCAGCATTATCGATCGCGTTCTTTGGTCTGCTCATTGTTCAGTAGCGGTAACGCGGTTGTTAGATTCTCCAGAAAAATTTAAGCACATCCTCGTACCCATCAAGCATCCCAACCAGAGCATGGTAAGAGTTATGAATTTCGCTGCGATCTTGGCAGATACCAATCAGGCAGAGGTGACGTTGCTACATATCTGCGATCGCCATACCTCTCCTGACCAAGTAGAGTGGCTCAAGGCGCGCCTTGAGCTACTCATTTCAAAGTGCTCGGTCGCAATCAAGCCAGTGATTCAAATCGTCATTGCCGATAATGTTGCTGCAACTATTGTCAAAGAATCACGCTTGATGGATCTGGTTGTGATGCGATCGGTGCGGCGGCGAGTCAATGTCCATGAGTTGTCCATTAGTGATCTGACAACTCAAGTGATTAGCCGCCTGGGATGTTCGATCGTGATGCTGAGCGAACCTCAACACCGGCGTCATCTGCCGGTAAAGGCGGACTAAAATTTTTCCATCGCGGTGGCAGAGATATGACTAGTCACGTCTCTGCCAATGCGGATATGTCCTCAAAGAACCAATAGCCTTGAATGCCTGCTTAGCATGAGCGTCGCTTAATCAATGTTGATGGAGGTAGGGCTGGTTGCCCCTGAAACATTGCTGGACGAAGTGAACTTGCGATAATCACTGTAGAGCCGATCGCGCCAAACCCAAAATGTCTCATAGGCGATATTATCGGCTAAGCCTGGTACACCCTGCCCCTTCAGTGTGGCTGGAATGTCTAAATATAAACCTGCTGGAAACTTCACATACATGGTTAGCCCTGCCACAGCAAAGTCTGCCAGGGTGGGTTGATCAGTAATTAAGTAGGGACTATCCATTAATAAAGTACTTAGAGATTCTAAATTCTGCTGCATGGCTTTGCGGGCCGCTTTAACGGTATCCGGGCCAAAACCCGCCCCTGTTCCCAGGATGCTTAGCGCTTCACCCGGAATTGACTCTACCAGCGTTTTCAAAAAGCTGGGAGTTGAAGCGGGCAGGAGGGTTGATCGGAGGACGGGGTCTTGGCCAAACGCACCCAACATAACCTTGCGGCTATTCACTCCAATTGATTCATCTGCCCATTCTTCCATCAGTAGGCAGAGGGCCCGCTGTTTAGGATCGGTGGGAATAATCGGGCGATCGGGGTACTTTTGATCGAGATAAAGGGCGATCGCTGTTGAGTCAGCAATGACTTCTGCACCATCTCTAATGACTGGCACTTGTCGCTGCCCAGACATACGGTACAGATCAAGTTGCCCAATGCCAGGCGTCACTTCTATCTTTCGGTAGGGTATGCCTTTATAGTCCAGAATCAGGCGAATCTTCTCACAGTAGTGGGATAGCTCAAATTGATAAAGCTCTATCATCGTCATCCTCCAGAGTCAGTTATTTAGCCGTTGGATACTCACTTCGCCACAATGCCTTAATCGCTTTACCAGGCAAATGCCATAATTCAGGATCAGTGACTAAATCTTTGTAAACTTATATTAAACGCAATCATACCTGCTTCGGCATCTTCCCCAATGATGATTTCTCGCCGCACCTTGTTCCATCTCGTTTTTCTCATTTGCCTCACTCTCTTGACTGCTTTGAGCACAATACCAGAGCGATCGCAATGGGGGGTGAACAGCCCCCTCTCAATCAACCTGCCCCAGAATTTACCTTGCCTAGCAACGCTGGGGACGGCAAAATCTCCCTGGCTGATTATCGGGGTCAGTGGGTGGTCGTTTATTTCTATCCGGGAGATTTTACGCCCGGTTGTACTCTAGAAGCCCGGCGTTTTCAGCAAGACTTGCCCAAATATAGGGCTAAAAACACTCAGATTTTGGGCATCAGCACCGACGATGTTGAATCTCATACCGAGTTTTGTGATTCTGAGGGGTTAAAGTTCCCACTGTTGGCGGATAGCAACGGTAAAGTCAGCAAAGCCTACGGCTCTTGGTTGGGCTACTCTTCTCTCCGTCATACCTATCTGATTGACCCAGAAGGTATTCTGCGAGAGCGGTTTTTAGGTGTCCGTCCGTCTATTCACAGTGCCGAAGTTCTCGCCAAATTGGACGTGTTGCAAGGAACATAGCTTTACAGCGATTTTCATTTATGGTCAGTGGATGGCAAAGCTCCAAATAATTCTTTCAAAATCCTGGTTTCCGCCCGCTGCGCGGGGAAAACCAGAATTTTTAGGGTTTTGGGGCGCGCGACGCGCGCCCCAAAACCCCATTTGCGATCTACTTTTGCGATCTACTGATGATCTCTCCTGTGAAAATGAGTGATCTAAGCACAGGGTTTTATCGAGGAGTAAACGATATTATTCTCGATCGCCTTCACTAGAACCAAGGCTTAAAGGAGGCGCATGGTGTCTGTAGTAGTGTAAATTTTGAAACTCTCTATCCAACAGTTTATGCAGATAGCGGCATCACTAAAGTGAAGTTGCAAATGATGCGGACTGCTCCACAACCTCATCACTTCAAAATCCTCATAACTTTAGAATTAGTGCTGCCCTTTGCGGTGGGCTAACTTTAACTCATTATGATACCTTCGCACACTGCTCCGCTTTGTCCAAACTCAAAGCTCGCATTACCACCGGAACGCCCTATTTTCCTAAAATGAGAATTCATGTGATGGTATCGCAAAATGCTATGGGTGAATTAGTGATGGGTAACTCGCGTGAATATGACTTAAACCCTGCCCCTTTGATAAAGCGGAAATTAATCAATCATTGACCATTAGTGAAACACTGTTGCTCCTGTGCGGCTTTCTGGACAACGAAGTGCCTGCACTAAGGGCTTTGGCAGGGTTAAACCTGATGTTTCAATCAAGATACAACCAATATCATCACACCGCTTCAGCAAGGTTTTGAGAGAATTTAGCAAAGCTTTGTGATCTACCGAATCTGCATAGTAACTATTTCATAGTAACTATGCAGAAGAGCAAGATGGTTCATCCTATCTCACGCTATAATGCATGAATCCTATATTCCAGCCGAAAGAAATAGTTTTCAGCCTTAACTTCCCTAGGGTTGCCAGCCATGACCTGCACTACCATACTGAACAATAAGTAATCCAAGGACTGGAGGTTCTATGAAGCTATGTGTGTTTGGCAAGTCAGCCTTAGTGTTTAAGTAAGGTGTGCCTGACCTCAGTTGGGATGGAGTTGCTCTTGATCTCCGAGCAGTAAGAGATGGTACAGAGGATGATACCCGCTCCAATTCATAGTGCGACATCGCTCGACCGTATTTTACTCGTTGAAGACAATCACACCAGCCGCCAGTTAATGAGCGATTATTTAGAGCATCATGGTTGGGATGTTATGAGTCTAGAACGAGGAGATTTTTTTGCTGCGTCAATGAACCAGTTTAAGCCTCAACTGATTTTGCTAGACTTAAAGCTGCCTGATGTAGACGGCTATACACTGCTCCAGCAAGTGCAGCAGAACATTGACTGGCGATCGACACCCGTAATCGTTGTTTCAGCCTTTGCCTTCCAAGCTGATCAGCAGCGTGCTCTAGATTTGGGTGCTCGTCGATACTTGGTTAAACCCGTTAATTTGGCTCAGTTAAGGCAAGTTATCTGTGAAGAATTGGGGACTGCAATTGTTTAAGCGCGACTCAGCCTAGCTGCTGATTCAAATAGGAATTACTCAGGACTTTCAGGATTTTGCTGCCGTTGTTCTGCTAAAAAAGTTTCTACTAAACGGCTCAGATCTTGTACTGACTGTCCTGTTTCAAAAACCTGTGTTTCTAACTGCGCCGCCAGCAATGTGGCGGTTTGAAGCCGATTGAGAGCCTGCTCGATGGTGTCCCTAGTGCGAGACTCGAACATTTCGAGATCCATAATTTCGATCGATTAAGTAAGTTGCTTGCGTCTATAAATTAAATTATACACCAAATTTCAAGCGAGTGTGTATTTATTCAGTATATTTACTGAGGTTCAATCTGGATTGAGTTTGTGCCTGAGTTTGGACTAAATACATTTTCCGCTATGGGCAGAGTTTAGTTGAAATTATTAAACGCTACAGATAGCGCATTTTTAGAATTAGTCCAAACTCAAGTTGTGACTACCGACCTTGTGCCAACGTAAACTGCCAACATAGCCTACAGACTATAGTCTGCAATGCTTCTGTAATTCTTGTAAAGAGTGAATCGGCTGAATTAGAACAGGTTTTGAGATCTATTCTGACTAGACACTTGGCTCAATTTCTGGCGGTTTAGATACAGATCCTCCGTATGTTGCGGGGGCATCTGCGGCCCGGAGTGGCTCATACGCAGGTTGAGAATAAGGCGATGGCAGCGAAACCAAGTCTAGCTGCTGAGCCAGTTTTGGTACTCTAGCCGGTTGACGGCGACGACGCGAAACTCCTTCCTCGGTGGTTTCTTCGGCCACCACTTCGTACAGCAAAGCAAATTTCTGCGCCTGTCCCTTTCGCAACACTCGCCCCAGTCGCTGAATATACTCTCTGGCAGACCCTGTGCCTGACAACAAAATGGCAATACTGGCTTCTGGCACATCCACCCCTTCATTTAATACATGGGAAGCAGCCAGCGTTCTGTATTTCCCTTCTCTAAAGTTTTGCAAGATTTCATGCCGCTCCTTGACTGGCGTTTGGTGGGTCAAGGCAGGAATCAAAAACTCTTGGGAAATTCGGTAAACGGTAGCATTATCGTTAGTGAAAATTAGGGTCTGCTCAGGGTGATGTTGGGTTAGCAAATTGGCTAACACACGCAGTTTGCCTTCTGTGCCCAAAGCGATCGCTCTAGCCTCCCGGTGTGCCAACATGGCCCGCCGCCCCGCTTGAGATTGAGCGCTTGCCTGGACAAACCGCTGCCAGCCTTGCATACTGCCCAACCAAATATTCGATCGCTGCAAAAACTGATTGCGCGTTTCAATCAAGTGATTGTAACGTTCTCGCTCTGGCTGCGATAGCTCAACTTTAATCTGGACAATTTCATGATGAGCCAGAGCTTTGCCAGCCAGATCTTCGGCTGTTCGATAATAGACGACTGGGCCCAACAGTGTATCTAGATCCACATGTCTACCATCCGATCGATCGGGGGTGGCCGTCAATCCTAGCCGATAGGGCGCGATCGCATACTCCGCAATCACTCGGTTAAAGTCGCTAGGCAGGTGATGACACTCGTCGCAGATGAGTAATGCGTAGCGATTGCCCAAGGACTCGGCATGGATGGCAGCGCTGTCATAAGTGGCAATTAAGATATCAGTGCGATCGCGGGAACCACCTCCCAATAAACCCACTTCGGCATCGGGGAAGGCTGCTAGTAGATGAGCATACCACTGATGCATTAAATCCAAAGTGGGCACTGTGATCAGGGTGGTGCGCGGCGTCGCTTGCATGGCCATTTGAGCCAAGTAAGTTTTGCCAGCGGCGGTGGGCAGCACCACCACACCCCGGCGTCCAGCCGCCATCCACGCCGTCAATGCTTCTTGCTGATGAGGATAGGGCGATCGCTCAACCTTAGCTTTTAGCTCGATCGAGGCAAAAGCTCTGGCTTCATCGGCAAAGGCAGTTCCTTCTGCTTGTAGCAGTTCCACCAACGCTCGATATTGAATCGCGGGGACTCGAAACCGCTCCACCCGATCATCCCAAGTCGCAAAATCTACCCAGGTTTTGCCACGAGGGGGAGGATGTAGCAACAGGGTACCGCGATCGAATTTTAACGTGGGGATGCGACCCATTCAACCTGTCCTGAATATAAACTAACGCTAAAAAAGGGCTTGTTATAGACAGGTTATCACGGGTGTTTTACGAGAGGCATGGAAATTACGACTGAAGAACCACACGCGCCTCCCAAAAACTATTTGTCAGGGGGCAGGCACACCCCTCTGCATTCGTCCGAAAGTGGTTCTCTGCTTCAATGAATATTCCTAGACGGGATTATCTTCGATTGGTAGCTGAATGATAAACTTTGTCCCCTGCCCTGCTTCAGAGCTACAAATCAATCTGCCATTATGGGTTTCCTCAACAATCTGGCGAGAAATTGACAGTCCTAATCCTGTCCCTTTACCAACCTCTTTAGTGGTAAACAGGTGATCAAAGATCTGAGATTGCAAGTCTTTTGGAATTCCTGGCCCGTTATCCTGAATCTGAATTACGACTTGTTTTGATTCAGTTAGCAACGTCGTGATCTTAATTTTCTTAGGATGAGCCTGGAGTTCTGCAAGAGTTTGTTTCTGGCTCAGTTCATCTAAAGCATCGATCGAATTCGCCAAGATATTCATAAATACCTGATTAAGCTGTCCTAGGAAGCATTTTACTGGAGGGATAGCTCCATACTCTGTAATCACTTGGATGTCAGGGCGGTATTCGTTAGATTTTAAACGATATTTGAGGATCAGGAGTGTGCTGTCAATTCCCTCGTGAATATTACAGGCAATCTTTTGCTCAGCATCTGATCGAGAAAAGGTTCGTAAGCTAGTGCTAATGTTGCGAATGCGCTCGATCGCCACCTTCATGGAATCCATCATCTTAGGCAAGTCTGCGGTAATAAACTTCAGATTAATGGTTTCTGCATGGGCTTGCATTTCGGGTAGGGAGGAGCATAGCGCTGA